>CAZNRJ010000352.1:0-4344 GCA_964574945.1 uncultured Ohtaekwangia sp.
AAGATCATTTCAGCCGAAAATTCTACTGTAGGGGATAGTTGTGCAACAGCTACTGTTGTTAACTGTATCGATCGCGAAAGAAGAATCCCTACTTAGCTGGCGGTGGCGAACCCCCATAATCAATAAAGGCAGAAGATGCATTAAAAAGACCCAAAGCCACGAAAAACCAACTACCATCTGTAATTGTTCTCTTCTGACATCAAACCATAGGACACCAACTATTGTCGCAATCAAAATTACGGCTGATAGTTTTGTCAACGGAAGGAAAATGTATTTCCTAAGTTGACTGTTGCTTAATTTATATTCCAGTACCATTTTTCAAGGTCTACGCGTAGCTCCAAAAACCCAATTCTTGCCTCTGGTTCGGTGCTGTCACCGAACAGTTGTATTTCATATAACTCCATCCCGTTTTCATAACAAAAAACTGCCCCTAAACTATCGCTCCTCGTGGTGATAACACCGATCGCAGGCAAAAAGACCTGACGCTACCGGGCATCTTTACCAATAGAAATCTGGTGTTGGAGTTCCTCGAGCATCACTTGCTTCTCCGTAAGGATTTTTCTCTCTTTAGTTAGGGGTGCACCTTTCAAACTATCCAATTGAAGGGAGAGTTTGTACATCATGTCTTCCAGGGCTTCAAGCAGGATAGAATTATATTTAGGATCAATATTCATAAATGGTGTTGTTTGAGGTGTCGTTTGCAAATGTAAAAAATCCAACTCATTTCTTTGACGAGTCTATCTTGCATACAGCATCCTTTTGAAGTTACCTTACGGTATGAAATTGAAATTTGAAAATATGTAGTTTTACTTCTTGTCATTAATCCTGCAATCCATGAAAATAGCTTTGGGATTCATTCTTTGTATAGCCTCTGTTTTCGCCTCCGCGCAAGCAAAAGAATATGTTTGCACTCCCTGCGGCAATGCGTGTGATAAAACAATTCATACCAAGCCCGGCACGTGTCCTTCGTGCCACATGAAATTAATTGAGAAGTCGGCAATTCAGTTTGAAAATATTACCACCGATGAATTTTGTAAACGGATAACCGATAATCCAAATGGAGTTTTGTTGTTGGATGTGCGAACCAAAGGCGAGTTTGATGGAACCGCTTTTCGTACTACGTATGGGCACTTCAAAAATGCCATCAACATTAATGTAGAAGATTTGGAGGAACGGATGAGTGAGTTAGCAACGTACAAAGACAGGGAGGTGTTGGTGTATTGCAGCCATAGTGTCCGAAGTCCGCGTGCGGCTATGATGCTAACACAAAATGGTTTTAAGACCGTTAAGAATATGATCGGTGGTGTTTCAACACTGCGGGTAGAAGGCAATGATTGTTTGAAAAAGAATTTCGTGGTGCACAAGTAGTGTTAGGTTAATAGTTTAATCGTTTAATCGTTTAATCGTTTAATCGTTGAGTTTATCAGTAGCAATTGTACGCACACGAAATCCTGAAACTTCATGATGCACCAATTTGGTTAGAATAAGGTAATCTCAGTTCTCAATACATTTTGGGTTTTTCCCATATTAACCCCAGGCTGTCCACCCCCTACGGTTATTTCAAATCGACCTGGAGAAATTACTTTCTCACCTTTCTCATTGATCATGGAAAATGCATCGGGTGCTATTGAGAAATTCACTTGCCTGGATTCCCCAGGCGCTAAATTTATTCTTTTGAATTCAACGAGGGAACAAATCGGAACTTTTACCAGGGCATTCTTGCGCGAAACATAAACCTGAACAACTTCATCCCCTTGCACTTGCCCCGTATTTGTTACCGTTGCTGATACATTGACTGTATCCCCCGCCTTGTAATTCTCATTCACGATTTGAAGGTCTTTATATTCAAACGTAGTGTAACTTAATCCATACCCAAATGGATAGAGAGGTTCGCCTTTAAAAAAACGGTACGTCTGGCCCGAGAGATTGTATTCATTAAATGAGGGCAGGTCCGCAGTGGATTTATAAAATGTAACCGGAAGCTTACCACCCGGATTATAATCACCAAAAAGTACATCGGCAATAGCTTGGCCTCCGGCTTGCCCGGGATACCATGTTTCAAGAATGGCAGGAACATTCTTTTGCTCCCAGTTAATGGCGAGCGCGCTTCCATTGAGCAGCACAACCACCACAGGTTTGCCCAATGCGTTGATCTCTTTAATCAATTCTTGTTGTGATTGGGGCAAATCTATCCTTGTCCGGTCACCGGCTTTAAATCCATCAATTACAATATCCATTTCTTCGCCTTCCATGCGGGCCGTTAAGCCCATACACATAACAATGGCGTCAGCTTCTTTTGCAACTTTTAACGCGTGCGCTTTTAAATCGGGTTGCGGACGTGTCCATACCAATTGTATCTGGGCATCGGCATACGTTTCAATTATTTCCAGCTTGATTTTATATTTTTTACCGGCCTCCAGTTTCATTGCTGGCGATTTGCGAAGACGCGGGTCTCCGTATTCATCACGAAAGTGATAAATCGTTTTGGCAATCAAGCTATCATTCAGGTAGAGTCGCGTGTTACACGTGCTGATAAACCCAAGCTGATACACGGCAGTTTTATCGGGCACTAATTCACCTGTCCAACGCACACTAAAATTATCATCGTCCATATCATTGCGAGGGGCTTTGTCCGACCAATTCTTGTCAATCAGGCTGTCCGTTGATACGAACAGCGGTTGTCCACTCAAGGTGCCATTATTGAAGTACTCGCTCTTTAATCCATGTTCCTTCCCGTTAACCAGCGCCTGCACCGGAATTGTCCGGTAGGTGGGCATGCCCGTTGCCAGCTCGCAGCCTTGTGCATATAGAACTTTCGTATTTTTTAATTTCTCCCTGATTCCCCGCAAGGGAGTTATGGGATCGGAAGGCACGCCATTATAATTTCCAAGCAACATCAACCATTCGTCAGCGTTAGGGCCAATCACAGCTAATGTTTTAAGATCTTTTTTTAACGGCAGTACATTATTCTCATTCTTTAAGAGCACAATTGATTTACGGGCTGCTTCCAGCGCAAGCGCTTTATGTTCTTTACTATCCACCACGTGATATGGAATATTGGCATACCGCACCTGTGCGGGTGGATCGAACATGCCAAGCTTAAACCTCGCCAGAAAAAGACGTTTAACTGAAACATCAATTTCCTTTTCGGTGATCAGGTTTCTGTCTACGGCTTCTTTTAAATTAAGATACACCTTACCACATTCAAGATCGGTACCTGACTTTACTGCCAGCGCTGCAGCCTCTGCGGGAGTTGCCACTTGTTTGTGATTTTTATAGATATCAACAATGCCATCACAATCGGAAACGACAAACCCACTGAATGCCCAGTCGTTTCGCAGTACATCGTTTAATAATTTGCCACTCGTGCAGCATGCTTCATCGTTGTACCGGTTATAAGCACACATTAATGAATAGGCTTTACCTTCCCGAATACCGGCTTCAAATTGCGGAAGATAGGTTTCATTCAAATCCTTATCGTTAATCACGGCATTGAACGTATGACGATCTATTTCCGGTCCGCTATGAACAGCGAAGTGCTTGACAGTGGCAATAGTTTTATAATACACCGAATCATTTCCCTGCAGTCCTTTAATAAATTCAATCGCCAGCCTGCCGGTTAAGTAAGGATCTTCGCCATAGGTTTCCTGTCCCCGTCCCCAACGCGGATCACGGAATATATTTATGTTAGGCGACCAAAGGGTAAGTCCCTGGTATAAAAATCGTTTTCCCTTTCGCGCAAAATCATGATGCTTCGCTCTCGCCTCATCAGCTATGGCGGTTGATACCCTGAACATCAGATCCCGGTCCCACGTAGCTCCCATCCCGATCGCCTGCGGGAATACGGTTGCCAATCCTGCCCGCGCCACTCCATGTAATCCTTCCGACCACCAATTGTATTCGGGAATACCTAATCGCTCAATAGCGGGAGCCTGGTTCATCATCTGACTGATTTTTTCCTCCAGAGTCATTCGGCTCACCAAGTCACTTGTACGTTCTTCGAATGAAAGTTCGGTATTTAAGTAAGGCAGTGTACCTGGCTTTTCGTTTGGCGGATTACAGGAGTCTATAGCAAGAAACAGTGCTATGATTAATATCTTACCCGGATTGCTAAAAAAAGTATTTGATCGGATGGCGCTCATCTCTATAAAGTATTGATTAAAATAAACTTGATTTATTTTTGTGGTAACATATTGCGGATAGCGGAAATCTTCCAGGTGCCGGCAGCATAGACAAGAATAAATGTACTCCACATTTTGCGTGTGGTACCATCAGGATTTTGGATTTCATAACGGGCATCAACAAGTGCACTTGTCGCATTAAACAACCTGATTTTATCAATGA
>CAZNRJ010000353.1:0-4325 GCA_964574945.1 uncultured Ohtaekwangia sp.
ACCGGAATAAATCCGGTATGACAGATACTCTTGGGAGTATTTTTGAGATGATTTATAGTTATAATCTCCATAATCTGATTTTCCTCTTTCGTGGTAAAATCTATGAGATAGGCAATTTCAATTTTTGGATCAACCCAAATCTTTCCATCCCCCATCACCCTTTTTCACATGCACATGAATCGGCTCAATACCATCTGTGAGAAAAAGAAAAATCTGAATCCATTAATTTGCAGAATGGTAGGCATCTGTAAATATAGGAATTATGTTCGTTTCAATTAAAACAAAAACAGGCTTCCCGATTTCTCAGAAAAGCCTGTATTACTTACTTCTTAAAGAGTTACTTCACTTCTTCGTATTCAACATCAGTAGCATTACCGCCACCTGTTGAACTTGCTTCGTTTTCAGTTCCGTTATTCTGCCCGGTTGGGTTTGGATTTCCACCCGGTTGTGAACCTCCTGCATACATTTCCTGAGAAGCTACCTGCCATGCTGCGTTAAGGGCCGTCATAGCGCCATCAATGGCAGCCAAATCCTGGCTCTTATGGGCTTCTTTCAATTTTTCAAGAGCGGCATTGATAGCTGTTTTGTTGCCTTCTGAAAGTTTTTCACCAAACTCCTTCAACTGTTTTTCAGTTTGGAAGATCAATGAATCGGCCTGGTTGATTTTCTCAACGCGTTCTTTTTCTTTTTTATCACTATCAGCATTGGCTTGTGCTTCCTGCTTCATCTTTTGTATTTCTGCATCGGTCAGGCCGGAAGAAGCTTCGATACGGATCTTCTGCTCTTTGCCTGTGCCCTTATCTTTTGCAGATACATGCAGGATACCGTTCGCATCAATATCGAACGTTACTTCAATTTGTGGCACACCGCGTGGTGCCGGTGGAATTCCATCCAAATGGAACCGGCCGATAGTACGGTTATATTGTGCCATCTCACGCTCACCTTGCAGCACGTGAATTTCTACCGAAGGCTGACTATCAGATGCTGTTGAGAATATTTCTGATTTCTTTGATGGAATGGTTGTGTTTGACTCAATCAATTTAGTAAACACACCGCCCATGGTTTCAATACCTAATGAAAGCGGGGTAACATCCAACAAGAGTACATCCTTCACTTCTCCTGTAAGTACACCACCCTGAATAGCAGCACCTACTGCTACTACTTCGTCAGGGTTTACACCTTTCGATGGCTTCTTGCCAAAGAACTTCTCAACTTCTTCCTGTATTCTTGGTATACGGGTTGAGCCGCCCACCAAAATAACTTCATCAATCTGGCCTACGGAGTAACCGGAATCAGCAACTGCCTTACGGCATGGCTCTAACGTTCTGCGGATCAAGTCATCACACAATTGCTCAAACTTAGAACGTGAAAGTTTTTTCACTAAGTGTTCAGGCACTCCGTCTACGGAAGTGATGTATGGCAAGTTAATTTCAGATTCAGTTGAACTTGAAAGTTCGATCTTAGCTTTCTCGGCAGCTTCTTTCAAGCGCTGAAGCGCCATAGGATCTTTACGAAGGTCAATATTTTTATCAGCCTTAAATTCATCGGCCAGCCAGTTCATGATGCGCATGTCAAAGTCATCGCCCCCCAGGTGAACATCACCATTGGTTGATTTCACTTCAAACACCCCATCCCCTAATTCAAGAACAGAAATATCGAATGTACCACCACCCAGGTCGTACACAGCAATTTTCATGTCTTTGTTTTTCTTATCTAATCCATACGCCAACGCTGCGGCTGTAGGCTCGTTGATAATACGCTTTACATCCAGGCCGGCAATTTGTCCGGCTTCTTTGGTTGCCTGCCGTTCGGCATCGTTAAAATAAGCGGGCACAGTAATAACCGCTTCGGTTACTGTTGTCCCCAAATAATCTTCAGCTGTGCTCTTCATTTTTTGAAGAATCATAGCGGAAATTTCTTGTGGAGTATAGAGCCGGTCGCCAATGCGCACGCGCACAGTATCGTTGTTGCCGCTCTCTACTTCGTAAGAAACCATTTTCTTTTCGCCAGTTATTTCGCCAAACTTTTTGCCCATAAAGCGTTTGATGGACGAAACGGTATTTTTTGGATTGGTAATAGCCTGGCGCTTGGCAGGATCGCCCACTTTACGTTCGCCTTTTCCATTGTCCAAAAAGCCAATAATACTTGGCGTGGTCCTGCGGCCTTCGCTATTCGCAATCACCACAGGCTCGTTGCCTTCCATTACGGAAACGCACGAGTTGGTGGTTCCTAAGTCTATTCCAATAATTTTTCCCATGATATGTTCAGTTTTTTTGATTTTAAGATTCTAATGCAAAGCCTCTTGAACAAGGGTTATGCCAAGCGGGATTTTAGCGGAAAAGGTGACAGAGTGGCAGAAATAGAGCTATGTCTGTGGCACTTCTTAGATTCCAGACATCAAACCAAACATAAATCAAATTGGTTACTTTTGCGCCTCATTTTTATCATGACACAAGAACAGGAAATAGCCAAACGCAGAACATTCGGAATCATTAGCCACCCTGATGCAGGAAAAACAACTCTTACTGAAAAGCTGCTGCTTTTTGGTGGGGCCATTCAAAAAGCAGGTGCAGTAAAATCATCGAAAATCAAAGACCATGCGCGCAGCGACTGGATGGAGATTGAAAAGCAACGCGGTATTTCTGTGGCAACTTCCGTGATGGGTTTTAACTATGATGATATAAAGATCAATTTGCTCGATACACCGGGTCACCAGGATTTTGCAGAAGATACTTATCGTACACTTACCGCTGTGGATAGCGTAATCCTGGTTATTGATTGTGTAAAGGGAGTAGAGTCGCAAACGGAAAAGTTGATGGAGGTTTGCCGTATGCGCAATACACCTGTGTTATGTTTTATAAACAAACTCGATCGGGAAGGTCGCGATCCCTTTGATTTGTTGGATGAGGTGGAGGAAAAGTTAGGCATAAAAGTCCGGCCGTTGAGCTGGCCTATTAGCATGGGTAAAACTTTTAAAGGAGTCTATAATCTCTATGAGAAGAGTTTGAACTTATTCACGCCAAGTAAAATTACTGTACAAGAGAGTGTGAATGTTAAGGATATTCATGATCCTGAATTAGATGCTTTAGTGGGAGAAAATAATGCGAAACAATTACGGGCCGATGTTGAGTTAATTGAAGGGGTTTATTCTGAGTTTGAACCAGAAGATTATCTCAGCGGAAATGTGGCCCCTGTTTTCTTTGGCAGTGCGGTAAACAATTTTGGAGTAAAAGAATTATTAGACACATTCATCCGGATTGCACCTCCACCCATTCCCCGCGAAACATCGTTGCGCGTTGTAAAGCCGGAAGAAGAAAAATTTTCAGGGTTTGTGTTCAAGATTCACGCAAACATGGATCCCAAGCATCGCAACCGGATTGCCTTTATTCGAATATGTTCAGGGAAGTTTGAACGCGGAAGCAATTACTACCATGTTCGTCATGATAAGAGTGTGCGCTTCTCCAATGCCACAGCCTTTATGGCACAAGACCGCGAAACAGTTGATGAAGCCTGGCCTGGCGATATTGTTGGTATTTATGATACGGGAAATTTAAAAATTGGCGATACACTTACCGAAGGTGAAAAATTTATCTACACGGGCATCCCAAGCTTTTCACCGGAGATTTTTAAAGAAGTGATCAACAAAGACGCCATGAAAACAAAGCAACTTGAGAAAGGCTTGTTGCAATTGATGGAAGAAGGCGTTGCCCAATTGTTTACCTATGAATTAGGAAATCGAAAAGTAGTTGGTGTGGTAGGGGCACTTCAGTTTGAAGTAATTCAGTTCCGGTTAAAAAATGAATACAACGCTTCCGCAGATTTTGCCGGCCAGAATATTTATAAAGCTTGCTGGATCAGCAGCAAAGACTCAAAGAAGCTCCAGGAGTTTTTGGATTCAAAGCAACGCCACATTGCCCGCGATAAAGATGATAAATTAGTTTTTATGGCCGAAAGTCGTGCGTGGTTACAAATGGTGCAGGACAACTTTCCTGAAATTAATTTTCACTTTACTTCCGAATTCAAGGATTGAGCTTATTCCTTGGCCTTCTCGTAGGTGTAAATCATTTCCGATACGGTGGCCATCGCTTGAATGCTTGCATCCGCATCTTTCAAATCTTTTGATAGAAGAACAAGAATGTACTTTCTTCCATCGGGCAGAAATACAATTCCTGAATCATGTTGTACACCGGTAATCGATCCGGTCTTGTGAGCAACCTTTACTTCTTTAGTATAGCTATCTGAACAGAAACCATTACTTGCTGTTAATTTTAATTGATAAACGCCTGGCCTACCGTAGCTGTGCACAGGATTATTCCCTACATACG
>CAZNRJ010000354.1:0-332 GCA_964574945.1 uncultured Ohtaekwangia sp.
CCGAAAAAACTCTTGTAGAAAGCGCCTGTATACCCCATTAGCGCAGAGATGTCCAACTGCAACAGCATAATAATACGCGCCAGGTCTACAGGATTTAGTGCAATAAGCGCCAGGGTTAATTTTTCGAGGGGGTAGTCATTAAAACTATATACCACCCATAATAATAGTCCATCATAGATCAATGAAAAATAAAACCAAAACAACAGCGCAATTCCAATTGCCTTGGCTTTGTCGCGCGTAAGCACCGATGCGAAAAAAGCAAGCGACACAAACACGAGGGTAAGAAATACACCGGTTAATAAAAGACTTGCAATCGGCTGCCAGGCGCCATA
>CAZNRJ010000354.1:342-609 GCA_964574945.1 uncultured Ohtaekwangia sp.
ATAGATCACAAACGGCAGGCCAACCCCAATACAAAAAGCCAGGCAGAGTGAGGAGGCAACTGCCAGGTATTCACTTAAGAAAATGGACCTGCGGTTAATGGGTTGCGCCAGCATCAGTTCAATAAATTCGTAGGAATTAAAAAAATGAATGGTGGTAAAAACTACGCTAATTAACGGCACGGCCATTAAAACAATATTCATCAAGCTCAACACCACTTTGCCGAAATCACTATCCACCTGAAAAAGCACAAACGTGCAGATCAGCAG
>CAZNRJ010000354.1:619-4311 GCA_964574945.1 uncultured Ohtaekwangia sp.
AGGAACACCGTATAGAATAAGATAAACCGTGTTCGCAGAATATCATAGAAAACATATTTGATCACGCGTGTCATAGCTATTCAGTTAATGAGGCTAATAACTCTTTTTGGCGAATGAGTGTGGCAATTGCCTTATTGAGTTTGGTCTCGTTCGTTTCATCTTTCAACGCCTCAATGGTATTGTTGTACTGTATCTTCCCTTCAAACATGTACACTAATTCAGTTGTCAGTTCATCCAAATCGCTTAAAATGTGCGAGGTAATAATCACCAGCTTGCCCAACCGTTTTTCATGGTGAATTTTTTCCTTCAGTATCTCAGCCGATACCGGATCTAACCCTGCAGTTGGCTCATCTAAAATTAAGACCGGTGCATGAAACAGGAAGGCCAGCGATGCACTTACCTTTTGCCGTGTACCTCCTGATAGGGAATGAAGCGGCTTATCATACATCTTATAAAGTTTAAATGCATCAATTAAGTCCTCATCCACTTTCGGTTTATCCGTTCGGATATTTTTCATCATATCGATTAATTGACCAATGCGGATGTTATCCGGGTAGCGACCTATTTGAGGCATGTATCCTATTTTCTCGCGATACTTCCAATTGTTCAGGATATTTTTGGAGTCAAAGAGAATCTTACCGGAGGTTGGCACCACTAAACCTAAAATACTTTTGATCAGCGTGGTTTTTCCCGATCCGTTTGGCCCAATCAGTGCGTAACTTCTTCCGGTCCTTAACTCAAGCGAAACCTGATCAAGCGCAGTTAACTGGCCAAAATTTTTACAAATATTTTCAATTGAAATCATAAGGCTTCATGGCAGGTAAATTATCCTTTAAATTTTCAGGAGTGAGAATGGGTATTGCTTTCTCGGCCCGGTCCATCAAAAACACTAAAAAACTCCTCCACAAAAGAATCGTGGTTGGCATGCGCTCTACAATCATTCCATACATACTGATGGGCCGGTAAGGCACGTCTCCGATGAAGTCGCGATTGAGGTCATAGCCTTCATAGCGATCCCAATAGTTTCCATCAATTTTATTAAGAACCAAACTACCATTGGTCACTAAGTCAAAAGTGTTTTGTTGAAAGTTGTTGCGCGCAAGTGTATTATCATCACAACTGGCCTGCAGTTTAAGCGCATACCCATTTTGCAAAAATGAATTGTCCCGCAATTGGTTTCGATTGCTCCCTTCCATGTAAATGCCAACTGAATTTTTAACAAATACATTCCCGGTTATTTCGCTGTCACTGATCTCTTTTAGCAACAACCCATACGAGGATGAGCCCCAGTTATGCTCGAAAGTATTGTTAATCATTTTCACTCCTTTCGTGTACATCACCGCAACTCCGGCACCATTGTCAATAAATGTATTGTTACGATACTCATCGTTATGCGAAAACATAAAATGCAAGCCGTATCGCGTGTTGCGTTCGCTGTAATTATGGGTGATTACTGAATTCGTTACAAATTCAAAATAGATTCCATCGCGATGGCCCCGAACCTGGTTATCATGAATGATCATGTTTTGACATTTCCACAGGTGGATGCCATTTCCGATTTCCTGCTCCTGCTCTGCTTTGGAGTAAAGCGTATTACCGGTTGCGCTGCAATTATTTGAATTGGAAAAATAAATTCCGAAAAAAGCATTTTCCAATACATTGCCTACAACATGGACATTTTTTGAATCTATAATTTTAATGGCCGCAAGATCGTTCATACTGGCCATGCCCGTGTTCAAAAACGTTAGGCCCTGCACAATAACATGGGATGAACGGATCGTCAGGATTTCAAACTTACTTTCTCCATCCAGCACCGGAAAATTTTCTCCCAGCATGAAAATACTTTTTTCAACAAGGATGTTGCCCTCCCGGTAAACACCGGCCCGAATGAGCACCGTGTCGCCTGCTTGTGCTATTGAAATTGCTTCTTTGATGCTCTTGACCTGCTCTCCTTTTCCCACACGAATTACATTTCCAATAACAGGTTGGAGCAGGAACAGGAAACATACACATAGTAAAACTCTTGGCATCTTGTTGATGAGTATTAAGGAAGGTTCGCAGGCTATTTAAATTCAGTTACTAATTCGCCCCAACTCAACCAGATTCCTTTCCATTCTTTTTTATGCTTATCCATTTCGGCCTCGGTTTCAAAAGCGGCTATCCCGCCTGACATTGGGCTGCGAACCTGGTTTGATTTAACATAGAATGCATCCCGCGCTGGAACGAACTTTTCCGGTTGCGAAAAATCAATCACCATTATGTGAGCCATTTTATCAACGGGCTCATACCCGGAATTATAAAAATCAACCATACAGTTGATGTCATCAAATTTATAGACCTTCCCTTTCTCCGTTACTATTTCTGCACCGAACTTCGTATCCATTAAAGTCATCTTGCAGGCGTAGCAAGCATCAACGCCATATTGCAGCGGTTGCGGTTTAATCTCACAGCCCATTGATAAAAATCCAATACTCAGTATCGCAATAAATCTCATAGCTTCTTCTTCACGAAAATTATTTCATATCCCAGGGTACCCATCGCTAACAGCGCAGCACAAAGAAATATCCATCCGCCAATATCGGGGCCTGAAAAAGCAGTAAAGTTTAGCAACTGCTTTGTGCCAATAAGCGGAGGCTGGTATGTCATACCCGGTATATTAATCGCTGCTGTTGGATCAAGTTTATGTCCATAATCATATCCCCAAAGCCAGAAATCAACCAATGCCGCTACACCCGTAGCGATCAACAGCCCACAAAAAATCCAAACCATTAATCTCCTGTTGCTGATCGCGGTAAGCAAACCAAAACCAATCAACCCGCCCACGATATAAATCATGAATTGAAACTCAGGAAACATTTCTACTTCAATGTGTTTCATTCCAATATAATGATTGAGGGCGCTGATCACCTTCACATCACCGGTAAGGTTATCAATCCAAATATTCATTTTAAGACCCTCAGGATATTGCGGGGCCCACATCAAAATTTGCCAGAGCGGAACAAAGTAGGCGCTCACCATCAGCAACGCTGATATTGCAATCAACAAACGGGATATTGGTTTCAGCGTTTTCATTTTTATAGTTCTTAAATTATAAACCCCGCTTCCGCTTACACGGAGCGGGGTTTTCATCCTATCAACCTGATCCGCTTATCGCGGTAATCTATTTGCCTGTATTTGAGTCCTCAATCACTCCGGTTGAAAATTTCAACGGTGTGTTACTGCCCGCTGGTGATACACGAATGTAACCTGACATTTCCTGGTGCAAGGCCGAGCAAAAATCTGTGCAATAGAAGGGCACTACCCCTACTTCATCGGGTGTCCATTTTAATGTTTGGGTTTCGCCCGGCATAATCAGTATCTCGGCATTTGTAGCGCCTTTTACAGCAAATCCATGCGGCACATCCCAATCCTGCTCAAGGTTAGTTACATGAAAATAAACCACATCGCCCATGCGCACCCCTTCAATATTATCGGGTGTTAAGTGCGACCGGATAGCGGTCATGCTCACATGTACCTCATTTCCTTTTCGCACCACTTTTGTTTGACCTTCCCCAAGGGCAGCGTAGGGATGTTTATTTTCCTCGATCTTATAAATTTTTAGCGAGTTGGGAGCCACCATCGCTGCGGGGATTGCTTCAGCATAATGCGGTTCGCCTGTTGTTGGAAAATCTAAAATGAGCTGCATCTTATCT
>CAZNRJ010000355.1:0-4300 GCA_964574945.1 uncultured Ohtaekwangia sp.
CGGAACTTATACGATTGGCGTGCGTGATAACACGGGTTGTATCTCTAACATCAACAACTTTCCGGTAACACCAACAGCCCCTATTGCAATTTCATTTGTACCCAACCTTTGTGGACCAACTCCAACGTTAACTGCTACTGCTACGGGCGGAACAGGTTATACATGGACAACCAATGTGCCCGGAAGTATTGTGAGTGGTGCAAACACAGAAACGATTGAATTGCTTCCCGGTGCGGGCAATGTAACGTTTACAGTTACAGCAACAGGTGCAGGTTGCCCTGCCACGCAAAGCACAACTGTAAATGTACCGTCAACAATTGCCGCTACCTTCACACAGAGCGATGCATGTTCTGACCAGGTTATCTTAACTGCACAGCCATCGGGAAGTTTCACGTATCGATGGTTTAGAAATGGTGTTCAGCAAGGCCTTGGCCAGCAGATAGTGCTAAGTACGTTAGACAATGGGGTATCTTATGATGTTGAGATAGTAAGTACTTTAAATGGATGTGTTTATAGGTCAGCCCCAAAAGCAGTTGAAGTTTCGGGATTAATTACTGCAGCTGTTACGGGAACCCCCGCCTGTGATGACGATAAACCTTTTACGCTTACCGCCACCACCAATGCCACGGGTGTAACTTTTGCATGGTTTTTAAACAATGTTCAGATAAGTGGTGCAACCACAGCTACCATCAATCAAACTTCAGCAGGTATTTATAAAGTGGAAGTTAAAAAAGGAACCTGTACAACGCCTGCGCAAATACAAGTTATTAAGGCACCGCTGCCTATAGGCGGATTACTGGATCGGGTCATTATTTGTAACGATCCTGATAACAACGACCCAGCCACTTCATCGGTGGATTTAGACCCGGGTGTTTTTGATTCGTACAACTGGTTTAAAAACCAGGTGACGTTAAACTACACCATGCAAATACTTAATGCTGATAGTGAAGGCCTGTACGAAGTGGACATCACTAACTCGTTCGGTTGTGTGTCGCGCGATCAAACAGAGGTATTGAATGATTGCGTTCCGAAAATTGTTGCTCCCAATGCATTCAGGCCAACAAGTGCAATAGGTACCAATCAAAACTTCTTTGTATATAGTTACTTCATTACAGATAATTTTCAAGTTCTTATTTACAATCGCTGGGGCGAATTGATCTTTACATCGAATGATCGAAACTTTAAGTGGAATGGCGGCTACGATAATAACCCCGGACGGCCGGCCCCTGCCGGAACATACGCCTACGTGGTTAAGTACGTTAGCTCGTTCCGTCCGCAAAAGGGTGTTCTGGAACAACGGGGCGGTGTAGCGCTTATTAGGTAATGGAGAATTACGAATGACAATTTACGAATTAGGAAATAAACGTATTTTCTTTCTTTAGTCTTTTTCTTTGCGGGCCTTGTGTCTTTGCGTGCAAAAACTACCTTTGAATTATTAAAATATTTATAACTATGAAAACTTTCCTTACAATCTTACTTGCGTCCGCGATTTCATTTTCGTTTGTAGATGCCTCTGCACAAATTCTCAATACTTCATTAACTATTACCGTGCGCGATGAAGTGGGCAACCTGGTGAGTGGTGCCGAGGTTAAATTATACAAGACTGAACAAGATTACCAAAAGGAGGAAAATAGTGTAGCGGAAGCAACATCAGATGCGAAAGGATTAGTGAAACTAAAAAAGATTGCAGCACTTTCTTATTACGTGATCGTTCGCAAAGATGATAAAGATAATTCGGGGGGTGGAGAGATAATCGCCAAGCTTGATGACGGTAAAATCAACAAAGTGACGATTGTTATTCAGTAAGAACTTTAATGAACCGTCAATCGCTGCTTCAATTTTTTTCTGATTACACCACATCTTATCCGGAAGAGAAACTCTTTATTCCACGGTTCAACGAGTTACTGGTTCAGCAAAATTGCTTTGAACGAACTCACCTTCCGGGTCATATTACAGGTTCAGCATGGATTGTGGATTCCAGCCGCAAACACGTTTTATTGGTGCATCATGCAAAGTTAAACAAATGGCTGCAACCGGGGGGCCATGCCGATGGTGACGAAAATGTATTGCGTGTTGCTTTGCGCGAAGCGGAAGAAGAAACCGGACTGAAAGCCCTGACCGTAATTTCAGAAACTCCTTTTGATGTGGATGTTCATCTTATTCCCGCAAGGAAAGATTTTGGCGAACATTTTCATTTCGACATTCGCTTTCTGATAGAGGCGAATCCAGCAGATCAAATTATCGTAAGCGAAGAATCGCACGATGTGAAATGGATTCCCCTGAAAACCTTAGAAGATTGGAACCAGGAGCAATCAATCCTTCGGATGAAGGAAAAGCTACTTCGATCCAATTAACAGGAGACCAAAAGCAATCACTACAATCCAGAGTTTATACACCACCATGGCCGGGATGATGACAATCGTAAGCTCCATTAAAACAGCCAGCAGCACAAGAATGACAGCTACTCCCTTTAAAATTGAACGTGTTTTGTTACTCATAACTTTGCATTTGACGGTTGCAACATAAGTCTTTCCTGCAGATTGCGCAAATGAACGCAGGGAATGAAAAGGCAAAGAATCATTGTTAAAAAATTGCTCCGGAGGAGCCACCTGTATTGTCTTATTACAATGTCATAACCTCAAACCGCGACAATTTTGAATTGCATCCCCACAATCTGCGGGAGAAATGCCTCTTAAATTTTTAGCTTTGCAACTTCATGGCTGAAATTGGAAAAGATATTATCAAGGCAAAACAGTTGTTGGAAAACGGGAACCTCGTTGCTATCCCAACAGAAACCGTTTATGGCCTGGCAGGCAATGCGCTCGATCCCACGGCAGTGGTAAAAATCTTTACCGTAAAAAACAGGCCGCACTTCGATCCGTTAATCGTGCATGTCTCAAATCTTGAGCAAACAAATAATCTTGTCGAATCAATCCCTGAAAAAGCCAGGAAATTAGCAAAGCTCTTTTGGCCAGGACCTTTAACGATCTTATTAAAAAAGAAACCGGTCATCCCCGACCTGGTAACAGCGGGCATGGATACGGTCGGTATTCGGTGCCCCGATCATGCCCTCACACAATCACTTTTACAATCCCTGTCATTTCCATTGGCAGCGCCCAGTGCAAATCCTTTTGGGTATGTGAGCCCTACGCAGCCTTCGCATGTAAATGATCAGCTCGGCAATCGGATTGATTATATTTTGGATGGAGGCGCGTGCACGGTTGGTATCGAATCAACCATTGTTGGTTTTGAAAATGACGAACCGATTGTTTTCAGGCTTGGCGGGCTTAGCATTGAAGCGATTGAGAAGGTAATTGGAAAAGTATCAATCCAGCTAAATTCCTCATCCAATCCAAAAACGCCCGGCCAACTAAAAAGCCATTACGCTCCTCAAAAAAAGGTGGTGATCGGCAACCTGCCTGAGCTTATAAAAAAATACGATTCAAAAAAAATCGGCCTCCTCTCCTTCTCCAAAAAAACAGAAGCCATAAATCCTGATCACCAGGTTGTCCTCTCAGAATCCGGCAGCACCGAAGAAGCTGCGCAACGGCTGTTTTCAGCTTTGCGCGAATTAGACAAAAAAGATATTGAGATTATCCTGGCCGAATTAGTGCCGGAAACCGGGCTCGGCAAAGCAATTAATGACCGCCTGCACCGGGCAGCAGCACAATAAAAAAATAACCTAATTTGTGGTAGTGATTTAAAAACTTATTTAGATATTCATAGGTTATATTATCGTGAATGCCGGATTGGAAAGGTTAATTGATGACTAAAAAAATACTCGTACTAACAGGTGGTGGCGATGCTCCCGGGCTTAACGCGGTGATTCGTGGAATCTGCAAGCGTGCGCAAAAGGAGGGCATTTCAGGTGAAAAATGGGAAGTGTACGGAAGTATTGAAGCCTTCAATGGCGTGTTGAATGAACCCCAGGAGATTGTTAAGCTCACCAGCAAACGCGTGGCCGGCATTCATGTTAAGGGCGGTACGATTCTTAAAACAACCAATAAAGGAAATCCCCTAAAATTTCCTGTGCCGCAGGCGGATGGAACATTTCAGTTCAAAGACCGCTCAGACGAGCTGGTGAGCAAACTCAAAAAATTAAATTTCGATGCCATTATAAATATTGGTGGCGATGGTTCTCAAAAAATTTCACAAACACTTTTTGAAAAAGGGTTGCCGATGGTGGGAGTTCCTAAAACCATTGACAATGATTTATCAGCAACGGACTTAACGTTTGGATTTCAAACAGCGGTGCAAATTGCTACCGATAGTTTCGATAAACTTGTAACTACGGCCGAAA
>CAZNRJ010000356.1:0-4266 GCA_964574945.1 uncultured Ohtaekwangia sp.
GGTTCAGGTATCGGAGGGTTGCTTACTTTTCAGGAAGAGGTAAAAAGCTATGCAAAAGGTGACGGCACACCGCGCTTCAACCCTTTCTTCATCCCAAAAATGATTGCCGATATAAGTGCTGGTCATATTTCAATCAAATATGGCTTCCGCGGGCCAAATTTTGTAACCGTTTCGGCTTGCGCTTCCTCTACCAATGCGATTTACGATGCTTACACCTACCTTAAATTGGGTAAAGCTGACATCATTGTGTCAGGTGGATCGGAAGCTGCTGTATGCGAAGCCGGGGTTGGTGGATTTAACGCCATGAAGGCTTTATCAGAAAGGAACGACTCGCCCGAAACTGCTTCCCGGCCATACGATAAAGACCGCGATGGTTTTGTTT
The DNA here is from genome assembly GCA_964574945.1 of uncultured Ohtaekwangia sp. Taxonomy (GTDB): domain Bacteria; phylum Bacteroidota; class Bacteroidia; order Cytophagales; family Cyclobacteriaceae; genus ELB16-189. Next base: position 383 of record CAZNRJ010000356.1, read on the forward strand.
TAGGTGAAGGTGCCGGGGCTCTTGTTCTTGAAGAGTATGAGCACGCAAAGAAAAGAGGCGCTAAAATTTATGCCGAAATAATAGGCGGTGGCATGTCTGCCGATGCGTATCATATTACCGCACCGCATCCTGAAGGCGCAGGTATCACCAAAGTAATGCAATATGCTTTGAGTGAAGCCGGAATAAAGCCTGAAGAAGTTGACTACATCAATACGCATGGCACCTCTACCCCATTGGGTGACATTGGCGAAGTTAAAGCCATCCAAAAAGTATTTGGCGAACAGGCTTATAAGATGAACATCAGTTCTACCAAATCAATGACGGGTCATTTGTTGGGAGCTGCCGGTGCTATCGAAGTAATCGCTTGTTTATTAGCGATTAAAGAAGGAATTATTGCCCCCACGATCAATCACTTTACCGATGATGACGGGCTTGATCCCCGGTTGAACCTTACTTTTAACAAGGCTCAAAAAAGAGAAGTTAAGGTGGCGCTAAGCAATACCTTTGGCTTTGGCGGACACAATGCTTCCATCATTATTAAAAAGGCAGAGTAAGGCCGAGGTTTGTGTGGAACTTACTCACTTTATCAAAATCAAATTCCAAAGAAGATAAGAAATTAGTAACGGCCATTAAGACCATTGCCGGTTTTACTCCATCCAATTTAGCGCTCTACAAATTAGCAACACTCCACAGTTCCCGCGCGAAAGAAAAAAATGGCTTCCGCGAATCTAACGAACGACTCGAATATTTAGGCGATGCTATCTTAGGTGCTGCAGTTGCTGATTATCTCTTCAAAAAATATCCTTTTAAAGACGAAGGCTTTCTTACTGAGATTCGATCGCGGATAGTAAACCGTGAATCGTTAAACAACTTAGCCCGAAAAATTGGCGTTTCGGCTATCGTTCAGTTTGATCAAAAAAATACGCAATTAAAGCAAGTGATTTTGGGCAATGCCCTGGAAGCACTTGTGGGGGCAATCTATTTAGACAAGGGCTATTTGCGCACCAAAAAATTTGTTATCGATAAATTAATAGGTCCTTATTTTGATTTAGAAGTGGTTGTTAACTCAAACACCAATCACAAAAGCAAAGTAATTGAATGGGCACAGCGAAACGGAAGTGAGATCCGGTTCGATGTTACAGATGTGAAGAAAGGAAAAAACAGCAAGGAGTTTTCGGCCCAGGTAATTATTGGCGACCAACCTTATGGGCTTGGTTTTGGTTATACTAAAAAGAAAGCAGAGCAAGACGCAGCAGAAAAAACGTGCGTGATGTTAAATATTTAGTAAGGACTCAATGAGTAACACGTTACGCATAGGCGGAGCAACAGTAAACCAAACTCCTTTGGACTGGACGAATAATGTCAACAATATTATTGCAGCCATTGAAGAAGCTAAAAAAGAAAATGTTCTTATTCTTTGTTTCCCCGAACTCAGTTTAACGGGCTATGGCTGCGAAGATTTATTCCTGAGCGATTGGTTATGTGAACGCGCCTGGTTGCACCTTCAGGAAATCATTCCGCATTGTGATTCAATAATTGCCTGTATCGGGTTGCCGGTTCGGATAGATGGAATTACATACAATGGGGTTTGCGTTATTCAAAATAAGAAAATCATTGGCATTACGTTCAAGCAAAACCTGGCACGTGATGGGGTGCATTACGAACCGCGCTGGTTTGATGCCTGGCCTGCTGGGCTCGTGAAGGAAATTGTCCGTGATGGACAAACCATTCGGGTGGGTGATTTAATTTATGATGCCCACGGAATTAAGTTTGGCTTTGAAATTTGTGAAGACGCCTGGCGCAAGGAAAAACGCCCGGGTTACCGCCTCGCGCAGCAAGGGGTAAATTTAATTATGAACCCCAGCGCCAGTCACTTCGCGATGGGCAAAAGTGAATTGCGCGAAAAAGAAGTGGTGATAGATGGTTCAAATATGTTCAATTGTGCCTACTTATTTGTTAACCTGTTGGGCAACGAAGCTGGCCGTATGATTTATGATGGCGATATCATTTTTGGTCAGCAAGGAAATATTATCAAGCTAAATGAAAGGCTTTCATTAAAGCCATTCAACCTGCAATGGTGCGATCTCAATTTTGAAAAGCCTTCATTAACAAAAGTTCATCCCATCACTGACAACAAAAAGCGAAATGAAGAATTCGCGAAAGCGGCTTCATTAGCCTTGTACGATTACCTGAAAAAAAGTAAAGCAAAAGGATTTGTACTTAGCTTAAGCGGTGGCGCTGATTCCTCAATCTGTGCCGTGCTCGTTGCCGAAATGGTGCGCAGGGCTTCAAACGAATTAGGATTAGAGAAATTCTGCACATCACTTGATCTCCCAAAAGCCGAAGATGTAAAATCTGTAGTTAGCCAGTTATTAAGTTGTGCGTATCAAGGCACACGCAATTCATCTGATGCGACTTTTACATCGTCAAAAGAATTGGCACACTCACTTGGCGCGGAATTCCATCGCTGGGAAATTGATGAAGAGGTGACTTCATACGAAACAAAAATTGAAAAAGCGATCGGCAGAAAGTTAACGTGGGATCAGGATGATATTGCCAGGCAAAACATTCAGGCGCGGGCGCGTTCACCAATTATCTGGATGCTGGCCAACATCAAACGCGCAGTACTGCTGACTGCATCCAACCGAAGCGAAGGGGATGTTGGCTACGCCACTATGGATGGCGATACCAGCGGCAGCCTTGCTCCCATTGCCGGAATCGATAAACCATTTATCTTACAATGGCTGCGTTGGGCCGAAAAAGAATTGGGCTATGTGGGATTATCGTATGTAAATAGCCTGACCCCCACTGCCGAACTACGGCCTGCCGATAAAGCCCAGACTGATGAGAAAGATTTGATGCCATATTCTATTTTAGTTGAGATTGAAAAATTAGCCATCCGCGATCGCAAATCTCCGGTAGAAGTATTTCATCTCATGAGTGTAAATTCTTCCAATAAGGAAATCCGGAAAGATCAATTGAAAGAATACATCAAAAAATTCTTCCGGTTGTGGGCCGCTAACCAATGGAAACGCGAGCGCCTGGCCCCTTCATTCCACTTCGATGATTTAAATGTTGATCCGCGCAGTTGGTGCCGCTTTCCAATACTTTCAGGCAGTTTCAAACACGAGCTGGAAGAACTGGATACCCTGTAACGCATCTTTGGCATTAGTCCTTATATTTGCCGATTAAACATCCTTTAAACACGTTTTTCTTACTTCCTTGATATGATAAGTTATATTATTTGGGACGGCAGCCCCGAAATTTTCTCGATTGGATCTTTTGCGTTACGTTGGTACGGTTTGTTGTTCGCCTTAGGGTTTTTAATCAGTCAGCAAGTTCTATATTACATTTTCCGCAAGGAAGGCAAGCCCGAAAAAGATGTTGATACACTTACTATTTATATGGTAGTGGCAACTATCCTGGGGGCTCGTTTAGGGCACGTAATTTTCTACCAGCCGGAACTATTTGTAACTGATCCGCTTGGCATACTTTTGCCTTTCGAGTTTTCTCCTTTTAGGTTTACAGGTTATGAGGGTCTTGCCAGCCATGGTGGTGCCTTTGGGATTTTATTTGCACTTTGGCTTTACAGCCGAAAAAAGAAACCCGGCCAAAGCTATATCCAGGTATTAGACCGCATTGTGATTGTTGTTGCGCTGACCGGTGCACTCATACGATTAGGCAACTTTTTTAATTCTGAAATTATTGGCCTCCCTTCCAACAATCCATTCAGCGTTGTGTTCACTAACAAAATCACGCATGGCATTATGGACAACAAGAATGGCAATAATCCGGCTGAATACATTAAAGTAGAAAAAGATAAATCGCTACCCGAAGGGGCTAATGGCCGCGTACCTATCAACATTTACATCGTCTTTAAAAAC
>CAZNRJ010000357.1:0-4251 GCA_964574945.1 uncultured Ohtaekwangia sp.
GCCCAGGTGGATTATGAATTGTGATCTCGTTAACAAAAATGATGAAACAAGATTAACCTCACCCCCTTCCCCTCTATAGAGGAGAGGGGTGATTCTATCACCAGACTCATCGCTATTTTCATTGTTTTCATGAACCTAAGGCGACAGACTTAAAAATTTAATAAATGGATTTCTTACAAAACCACATCGAAGCATTGATTTTTTGTTCGCCAACGCCTGCAAAGGTGGCCGATATAAAAGCATGCTTATCAGAAATGTTTAATGCCGATGTGCCGGAGGAAGATATCCTGGATGCGCTTAAGCGTACGGAAGAAAAATTTCAGGGCGATGAGTTTTCTTTTCAACTAAACAAAACGGATGGCGGGTATCAGTTTTTAACCAAACCTGCCTACCAAACCAGCATTGGTATTATGCTGAAGCAGCAATCTAAAAAGCGTTTGTCTACTTCCGCTATGGAAACGCTTTCGATCATTGCTTACAAACAACCCATCTCTAAAACAGAAGTAGAAAATATTCGGGGTGTAAACTGCGATTATGCCGTTCAGAAATTATTGGATAAAGGGCTTATTGAAATTCTTGGCAAAGCCGATACGATTGGACGGCCGTTGCTTTACGGAACCAGTCCAAAATTTATGGAGTACTTTGGCATAAACGATATCAACGAATTGCCGACTCCGAAAGATTTTACCAGTGAGGTAAACACCATTGGCGAGACTCCTGAGAATCAATAGTTAAAAAGCAGGCAGCGGCAGAATGCAGTAAGCAGGCCCATAAGAACCTGCTTATCCTGGCGGCTATCAATACATTTCAATTTAAATTAAACTTCATCAATAATTAATAACGACCTTTACATTGGCTGATCGTCTTTACCGGCCTCAGTTGATTAAACCAACCTATTATGCCACGTCCAAGAAAATCATCCACAGGATCTTCCTTTGGTAAACGATCAGAAGCAGAAAAATCATTTCACCACAGAAAGAAAGATAAAACGGAAGGCCGGTATGATGATAAACGTCCGCGCTCTTCAAGAAGCTCTGATACCCCTGGCAGCAGCTCACCCTTTAGCAAAAGAGGCAAGCCTGCTTTCGGCAGAAAAGAAGATGGCACGGATGCCCCAAAATTTTCAAAACGATTCGACCGCAAGGAAGGGAGTTCATCCTTTGGCAAAAGGCCCTTTCAACGAAGAGATTCAGATTCAACGAAACCACCGTTCAGAAAAAGAGAGACAGGTTCATTTGGAAAAGACGGAGATCGTCCAAATCGATTTGAGAAAAAACCGTTTGAGCGCAGGGACAGAAAAGAAGGCGATGAAAAACCTCCGTTCAAAAGAAGAGAGGCAGGATCATTCAGTAAAGACAGTGATCGTCCAAACCGGTTTGAGAAGAAACCGTTTGAGCGAAGGGATAGAAATGCGGGTGATGAAAAACCTTCATTCAAAAGAAGAGAATCAGGATCATTCAGCAAGGATGCTGAAAGACCTAACCGGTTTGAGAAAAAACCTTTTGAACGAAGGGACAGAAATGAGGGTGATGAAAAACCTCCGTTCAGAAAAAGAGAAGCCGGCTCATTTAGCAAAGATGGTGAAGGGACGAAACGATTTGTTAAGAAACCATTCGATTCAAAAGACGGAGACGAAAAACCTTTTCGCAGAAGCAGTAGTGCAGGTCTTCCCTTCGAGCGAAAAACTTTTAACAAGCTGCGCGATATAAAATCAAGCAAGCGCGCACAGGCTGAAGCCAAACCTAAGTCGGATTCAGATTTGATTCGGCTGAATAAGTTTATGGCAAACAGTGGCGTGGGCAGCCGCAGGGAAGCGGATGAGATGATCAAGATGGGCCTGGTAACTGTGAATGGTGAAACCATCACTGAGATGGGACACAAAGTGAAAATCACGGATGAAGTTCGTTATGAAGGGAAAAAACTGAAGGCCGAAAAGCCTGTTTACATCTTACTGAATAAACCTAAAGGTTTTATAACAACAACAGACGATCCGCAAGAGCGAAATACAGTGATGAACTTAGTTGCCAATGCAGGCAAAGAACGAATTTATCCTGTGGGCAGATTAGATAGAAACACAACCGGATTGCTGCTGCTTACCAATGATGGCGACCTGGCCGATAAGCTTACGCACCCATCCTACAATGTAAAAAAGATTTACAAAGTAGAGTTGGATAAGCCGCTTACCAAAAATGATTTCATCAAAATCAAAGACGGGGTTTACCTGGAAGAAGGTCGTGCGATGGTGGATGACCTTGCTATTATTGGCGATGACAACAAAGTAGTGGGGATCGAATTGCACATTGGCTGGAACCGGATTGTGCGCAGGATTTTTGAATCACTCGATTATCAAGTTGAAAAACTCGATCGCGTAGTGTATGCAGGATTAGACAAAAAAGATCTCGGCCGCGGACAGTGGCGTTTTCTAAAACCAGAGGAGATTGTGACACTGAAACATTTTAAATAAATATACATTCTTGAAAAAATGAAGGCTACAGAATTATCTGTAGCCTTTTTAGTTTTAATCATTTTTCAAATTATCCACCGGGTTTACAAACGTGGCGCGTATAGTTTGCGAACCAATCGTGATAATCGCAAAAACAATCAGAATCAACACACCAATTACAATCACGCTGGCATCGAACGTGGTATGATAAGCAATTAATTGCAGCCAGGCATTGTTGGCTAAGTAAGCCAACGGTACGGCAATGGCCACCGAAATCAACAACAGTACAATAAAACCTTTCGATAGCAACACAATCAAAGAACCATTACCTGATCCTAATATTTTGCGAATGGAAATTTCTTTGATGCGCGTTTCGATGGTGTAAGTAGCCATACCCAGCAACCCGAGACAGGAAATCAAAACGGCCAGCGATGCAATCACCGTGAGCACGGAAACTATATCACCAAAAATGATCTCGTAAAACTTCTTCACCTCAGAGTCCACCGTTTTGTAATCTATTTTAAGTTCAGGATTTACGGCAGCCCATGCTTTTTCAATTGAGACTGTAGCTTGTTCATAGGAACCGAGGTAAGAAACCTGCAGCACATTAAACTGGGTCGGGTCATACAGCAAGGCCATCGGTGAAATCTGGCGCGTAAGATCGCGATGATTATACCCCGACACCACACCAATAATAGTGCGGGTAAGCGAATCATTATTTTGTATCAGCTCCTGGCCAATGGCGTCCTGTATTGAACCTAAATTGAATTTGGTAACAGCTTGTTCGTTGATGACAATATATTCTTTGTTGATGCTGTCCGCTCCGGCTTTAAAGAAACGACCGGCCAGTAGTTTCAGGTTCATGTTGGTGAGGTAATCCTCATCCACCAGGAAATAATCCAGGTGAATTCCCTCCGGATCGTCTATGCTGCGTTTTAGGCTTGTGCCATACGAAATTCCTGCCGATGGCAAGTGCGATGAAGCTGCTACATGCGTGATGTTGTTATAACGCGCCAGTTCAGTTTTCAGATTCTGTGCAGAGGTGTTATTTAATCTTACAGCAATGTTGTTCTCCATGTTAAAGCCATGACTCTGCCCCATAAACAGGTTAAACTGTTTGTACAGCACAATAGCCGACAGAATGAAAAAAAGTGAAAGCGTGAATTGCGCCACCAGCAATGTTTTGCGTAAGCCCATGCGTGCGAATAATTTCATGCTGCCAAAATTCTTCAACACTTTTACAGGCTGAAAGCCGGACAACACCACAGCCGGAAAGAAACCAGCTAATACACCCACCACAATAGCGAACACGGCAAAGGCTGCTATCACTAACGTGTTCGATTCCAGATCCCAGTGGAACATACGCGCAAAATTGAGCTGCAGAATAACAGGCTTTAATAAAATCAATAACACAAAACCTAAAGCGAGCGCAACAGATGCAACAATAATTGATTCACCTAAAAACTGTGTGAACACCTGCCACCGTGCAGCGCCTGTTACTTTGCGTATGCCAATTTCACGCGCGCGGGTAAGCGATCGTGCAATGGAAAGGTTGGTGAAATTAAAGCAAGAGGTAAGCAGAATAACAAGACCCAGCCCGCCAAGGAAGTATATGAAGAACCAGGGTAAAATCGGGCCTACCGGGTTGTTGGTTAACGGGCCGGGCGTAATGCGCATTAATGCCTGCAGGCCAAGCTTCATGCGATGTATGTTGGGATCGGTAATGCTGCCAATGTGCTGCTCATAAATTTTATCGAGGTTGGCTTGCACGCTTTCGCGCGATTGTGCGGCATCGGTCACGTTCGAGC
>CAZNRJ010000358.1:0-4250 GCA_964574945.1 uncultured Ohtaekwangia sp.
GTGTAAAGATTTTAATGAAGTGCCAATCACTTCATTAAAATCTTTACACGATAGTTTTCATGGAATTATGGAAGCATGGAATGGTGCCGGTGAAGGCCATGAGCATGAACATTGATTAACGATGAATATTATTTGACGGAGGATTTAGTCCTCCGTTTTTGTTTTTCCTGCGATCGGTGTTGTCACCGTACCGAGAGGAGCGATAGTTAGGATGACAGTTTTTTGTTATGGAAAACGGGATGGAGTTATCTGAAATACAGACTGTTCGGTGACAATACCGACCAGAGGCAAGAGAATGGTGACCTGGTCAAAGAAAACACTGAGACTGGAAAATTAGTCGATGGAAATACCAGGGTGAATGAGTTAAAGAAAAGAGCAGCTGATCCGAACAATAAGGAAGTCACTCCAAAAACCAAAATTAAGGTACAGAACCACACTCCGGAAAAAATTGATTGAATATGGACGAGAGAAATCACGAAGAAACAAGAGTTTTACTCTATAAGCTCATTTATCAAGTACTGATCGAAATACGAGAAGAAGCAACGCATGTCAACAATAATAAGATTGGTAAGTTGAGTAATTTGATGCACAACGTACCTCTGCAATTACTTAAGCCTGAGTGTGATTATAAGGAACTATTAGAAAAGTTAAAAGCCCAAGCTAATAGCATCGGGGCAGGAAGGTGGTTTGAGAATGCGATCAAACAACTTTAGGATCGACTTCCCTTAGTTGTTGTTGGTCCCTTTCCCCTAAGTTGTTGCTTTCCCAGCGGAAGTGTGCCACGAATGAAAGGACGTGGATAGTTCCTTTCAATGCTGTATAGAAGATGGTAGTAGTCATGCTTCCAAATTGGAATATATGGCTGGCTTAGCACATACGCCATACGGGTGGAGTATGTAAACCCTAAGTTGTTGTTGGTCGCCTAATTCCCTTTGATACAAGCAACTTTGTCGCAAGATTGAAATAGAAAAGAATAAAGTATGAATGTGATGAGGTTTGGGTTAAAAGAGTTGTTCACGGAAATCCTTGTTGGTGAGCCGCGCTTATTCCAACGCGAAACACCAACAAGGGCAAGGGAAGCCTGACAACTAGTTGTCAGCAATACAATAAAGCAATAGCCGAATTTATGAATAGATTAATAGTGGTTGTGATGATAGGTTTAGTCTGTTGTACATCTAAAAATCGACTAATACCTGATAACGTTTTCAAATACTCTGAAGTTAAGCTGATTAAAAAAGCTGTTTTGAGCGAGGATTATGACGAGATTGCTAGAACATACTCGTTGAAATCGTTGAACGATGCTCAAATGAAAGTTTTCACTGATCCATTATTTGGGCATGAACGATATTATAACCCCCCATCAGGCGCAAGCGTCCGCTTGTGCCGATAATTGTTTCCCATTAGATTGAAGCGCATGCCCAACACGTTTCGATTTGGCATAATGAATTTCTTTTGATCGGTAGTTTGTTAAAATCCATTTTCTGTTAACTTTCCTTTTTAGGGAGAAGCCTCCGTGAGAATATTTATTAGCCGTGAATTTTATCCATTATGAATGACAACATGATAAAGCCCGAAAGAGAGTCATCCCTCTCTCCCGATAGCTATCGGGATGGAGAGGGAAAGAGGGTGAGGTCAGAAGAAAAGAAAACGCTTTGGTCGGTAATCATGGCCTCTTCGGTGGGCACACTCATTGAGTGGTACGACTTTTATATTTTTGGGAGTCTTGCCGTTATCCTGGCGCAGCAGTTCTTCCCGCAATCAAATCCAACAGCAGGATTGCTTTCTACACTCGCAACCTTTGCAGCCGGCTTTATTGTAAGGCCGTTCGGTGCTATCGTCTTTGGGCGATTGGGTGATTTGGTTGGGCGCAAGTATACGTTTCTTGTCACGCTGATTTTAATGGGCGGTTCTACGTTTGCCATTGGTATAATACCTGGCTATCAAACGATTGGTATTGCTGCCCCTATTCTTGTGTTGATACTCCGGCTGTTACAGGGTCTTGCTTTAGGAGGCGAATATGGTGGCGCAGCTACCTATGTAGCCGAGCATGCACCTGCCGCAAAGAGAGGGTTCTATACCAGCTTTATCCAGACTACGGCAACACTTGGGCTGTTCGTCTCGATAGGGGTAATACTGGCTGTGCGAAACTGGATAGGTATTGAAGCATTTAATGAATGGGGCTGGCGCATTCCCTTTCTTTTATCGGCATTATTGGTAGGCATTTCAATTTTCATCCGGCTGCGCATGAAAGAGTCGCCTATGTTTAAAAAATTAAAAGACGAAGGCAAGATTTCTAAAAACCCGATTAAAGAAAGCTTTGGAAAAAAAGAAAACTTAAAGATGGTGCTGATCGCCCTCTTTGGTGCAACGGCCGGGCAAGGTGTTGTTTGGTACACCGGGCAATTTTATGCGATGACCTTCATTGAACAAACCTGTAAGGTAGAGTTTGTACAAACACGCGATATCATTGCCATCGCGCTGCTCCTGGGAACTCCTTTCTTTATTGTGTTTGGCGCCTGGAGCGATAAGGTTGGGCGAAAGTTTATTATGATGGCAGGTCTCTTGCTGGCAGTATTTCTTTATCGGCCTGTTTATAAAAAGATGTATTCCCTTTCTGATATTTCCACGAAAGTGGAAATGGAAAGTGCAAAGTCAATTGAACGAATCCGCTCTGCGAATGACACCACGGTAACCATAAAAACGGCCCGGGTATATACTGATCAAACCATTCATACCGAAACTAAAGTAGACGGCTCCTCCGTTGCTCCAAAGACTGAAATATTTTTGGCCGGTAATAATTATTGGTGGATGATTGGATTAGTGTTTATCCAGGTGCTGTTGGTAACGATGGTGTACGGCCCAATTGCCGCTTTCCTGGTGGAGTTATTTCCAACCCGCATCCGTTATACATCCATGAGCCTGCCTTACCACATAGGGAATGGGATTTTTGGTGGCCTTGTTCCGTTTATTGCTACTTCGTTATACATCGCCAGCAAGACAGAAGCCAATCCTTCAGGTGATCCGTTTGCCGGATTGTGGTATCCGATTGTAGTAGCGGCTATTACCTTTGTAATCGGGATGATCTTTTTGAGCAATAAAAGGAAAGCAGAAGTGATGGAATGATCGCTTAACGGATGGCTAAAAAATCGCAATGGACCCAGGTAGGAAAACGCAAGCTGGAATTATCCAACCTTGCAAAAATTCTATTCCCTGAAGATGAAATAACCAAGGCGGAGATCATTGAATACTACCTGAAGATTGCGCCTACGTTATTACAACATGTTAAAGGCCGTGCGCTTACATTAATCCGTTACCCGGATGGAGTAGGGGGCGAAAACTTCTATCAGAAGAACAGACCCGAGTGGGCGCCCGATTGGATTGAGTTTGTAACGCTGGGCAAAGAGAAAAAAGATTACATCATTGCCACCGAACCGGCCACGTTAGTGTGGCTTGCCAATCTTGCCTCGTTAGAACTGCATCAACTGCATAGCCGTAAACCCAATTACGATTTTCCGGACTACATGGTGTTTGATCTCGATCCCCCCGAAGGATACGATTTCACGAAAGTGGTCTCATTAGCGCTTGATTTAAAAAGTCATATCGAAACGTTAGGCTACACCTGTTTTGCTAAAACAACAGGCGGCAAAGGTATTCACATCTGTTGTCCTATTGAGCCGCGTTGGGATTTTCATACAGTGTTTGAAGCCGCACAAACCATTGCTTCACCGTATACCGAACGCAATGTGCGCGAAACAACGATGCAAATAAAAAAAGAAGCCCGCAAGGGCCGGGTGCTGATTGATATTTTTAGGATTCGTTCCGGTCAAAGTATTGTGTCTCCTTATAGCTTACGTGGCCGTCATGGCGCTCCCGTTTCAATGCCACTTACGTGGGATGAAATAGCTACGTTGAAAAGTCCGCTTGAGTTTACAATTCGGAATGCAGTGGATAAAGTGGTGAACGATGGCGATGCATGGGAAGGCATGGATGCATTTGCTGTTGAGCTGCACACACATCGCACCGTAAAAGTAGTGAAAGAAAAGAAGCTGCCGGTTTCCAAAAAACATAAAACACCTGAACAATTAGAAGCCTACACGAAGAAACGCGACTTCAATAAAACACCAGAGCCGCTGGCAAAAATTATTGAAGGTCCTGGAACGAACTTCGTGGTGCATCGGCACCATGCCACCAACCTGCATTATGATTTAAGGTTGGAGCAGGATGGAGTATGGAAATCATGGGCGGTGCCC
>CAZNRJ010000359.1:0-4246 GCA_964574945.1 uncultured Ohtaekwangia sp.
TATTACCAGGATTGATAGCAGCATCGGTTTGAATGAAGGACTCCAACGGAAAGCGATCATCCACAATATTTATTTTCCGGCCTTTTGCGCTTACTATGCCCACCGTTACGGTTGATGACAGCGAGAATGGATTGCCCACGGCTACTACCCATTCACCCACCTGTAATGCACGTGAACTTCCGATCGTGATGGCGGGCAAATTGCTTTCTTTAATTTTCAACACCGCCAAATCGGTCGACAGATCAGTACCGATTAATTCCGCTTCGTACGATTTCTTGTTGTACAAAACTTGAATTTTTTCTGCATTTTCTATTACGTGATTGTTGGTAACAATGTATCCGTCAGGGCTAAAGATTACACCCGAACCACTGCTTACCTGGGTTTGCGCACCGCCCCCGCCAAACAGGAAATCCCAGGGCGAGTAGGAAACATTACTTTGTGAAAGACTATTGATATAGACAACACTGGGAGTTGCCTTTGATGCAGCTAAACTAAAATCGACAGGTTCTATGGCATTTGCTGTTGAACCCGGCTGGATAATATTGGGACGATATATTTCCGAAGGCTTATAATCAGAGATTAATACGGTGTTCTCATTTTTTTGGCGACTTTCTTTTTCTGTTTGGTAAGAAAAGAATGCAAAGGCACCGGCTAATCCAGACATAAACCCAACGATAGCAATTTTCCAGAAATTCATAGTACTTAATTTATTGGTCGAACGATAGAACCCTTCAGATGTTTCCCTGCAAAGGAAAGTTCTTTCCTGTGTTTGTACAAAAAATTGTCCAAAAGATCAATTCGGAAGTTTTGTCACCCCGCAGTTCAAGGTTTCCAACTTTTGTATTGATAGTCAATAAAGTTGGAAACCTTCTTACTTTTGCAGCCTATGGGAATACGTGCCGTACTCGCAAGGCCATTTGCGGCCTACATTGCAAGCCAAACGAAGGAATGGTCATCAAAACCAATTCAATTTCAAAACACGGTGTTTAATCAATTGATTGAAGGTGGCCGTGAAACGTTGTTTGGTAAGGATCATGGCTTTGCGTCAATAAAAAGCCACGAAGAATTTAAAAAGCAAGTTCCCATTCGCGACTATGAAGACCTGAAACCGTATATAGAAAAAGTTGTTCATGGTGAGCCAGATATTTTATGGAAAGGCAAGCCGGCCTATTTCGCAAAAACTTCGGGCACAACTTCGGGCACCAAATACATTCCTATTACAAAGGAGTCGATCCCAAATCATATCAACAGCGCACGCAATGCATTATTGAGTTATGTGCATGAAACCGGTAACGCTGCTTTTTTAGATGGCGGATTAATTTTTCTTTCAGGAAGTCCCGAGTTAGATAAGAAAGCAGGGATTAATACAGGTCGCCTTTCGGGAATTGTGAATCATCACGTACCTGGCTATTTGCGCACCAATCAAAAACCAAGTTATGCTACCAATTGCATTGAAGATTGGGAAGAAAAATTGGAAAGAATCATTGATGAGACACTCCATGTAAACATGACATTGATCTCAGGCATTCCACCGTGGGTGCAAATGTATTTCGATCGCATCCAGGCACGCACCGGTAAAAAAATTAAAGATGTGTTTGCTGATTTTTCCATGTTTGTTTATGGTGGTGTAAACTTTGAACCGTATCGCGCCAAGCTTTTTGATACGATTGGAAAGCAAGTGGATTCAATTGAAACGTACCCGGCTTCAGAAGGCTTTATCGCTTACCAGGATTCGCAGCGGGCAGAAGGACTTTTGTTATTGTTAAACTCAGGAATCTTTTTTGAATTTATTCCCACAGAAGAATACTTTACTGAAAACCCGCGCAGGCTTTCCATTGAAGAAGTTGAGGTTGGAAAAAATTATGCGGTAATCATTAATAGCAATGCAGGGTTGTGGGGTTATTCCATTGGCGATACGGTAAAGTTTGTTTCAAAAGACCCTTACCGGATTATTGTAAGTGGCCGGATCAAGCATTTTATTTCTGCCTTTGGCGAACATGTTATTGGTGAAGAAGTAGAGAAGGCAATGAAATTCACCACAGAAAAATTTCCGGAAGTTGAGTTAGTTGAATTTACCGTAGCGCCTAATGTTGCCCCGGCTGAGGGCATGCCGCACCACGAGTGGCTCATCGAGTTTGCAAACCCGCCTCGCGATCCTGAAGCTTTTGCATTAGAGCTGGATAATCAATTGCGAAGCTTAAATGTGTATTACGATGATTTGATAACGGGTAGCATTTTGCGCACCCTCAAAATAACTTCCATGCAAAAGAATGGCTTTATTGAATACATGAAGTCGTTGGGTAAGCTGGGAGGCCAGAACAAAGTGCCACGGCTTTCAAATGACAGGAAGATTGCCGATGTATTGCAATCTTATTCAGCTTAGAATTGGCAATGGTTACGCCCTGCTTAACTATCCTGATGCCTGCTTATAATGTAGCTCCGTATTTGACCGAAGCTGTTGATAGTTTGCTTAATCAAACTTTTAATGATTTTGAATTATGGATTATTGATGATGGTTCAACGGATGACACACGAAAAATAATGGAGTCATTTTCGGATCCGCGAATCAAAAGATTTTTCTTTAATGAAAACAGGGGAATTGTACTTGTTGTAAATGAATTTGTTAAAAAGATAAACTCTGATTTTTTTACTATTACGGGTGCGGATGACATCTCGCATCCACACCGCTTGCAACTTCAAATTGATCTTCTTAAAAATGATCAGGAGCTAATGATGTGCGGCACCTCTTATGCTGCAATCGATGAAAAGGGATTTTTGTTTCGTGAGTTACGTTTGCCAAATAGCTATACGGAAGTGTACAAACAAATGCCGGCCCGCTGCCAGTTCTTAGGCGGAACAACCATTATGCGCAGCAGCTTAATCAATTATTTTCCTGAATTTTATCGCCTGTATTTTAAAGATAACATTGCAGATTCTGATTTAGCCTCGCGGATAGTTGATCGTTTTAAGGCGTTTAATCTTTCACCTTCCCTGTACTACTATCGAATCGTGAGAACCTCGCTATCGCGCAGGAATGTTACGGTGCGTTTGCTTAATTTGTACAAAGTTGTTGCATTTCTGAGTCAGCAACGGAGGAAATCAGGGGAAGACAGTTTGATGAAAGGTGAACCTGAAAAAGTTGACAGATTTCTTTCGGAGATTTCGAAGGAATATAACGATGACCCCTCATTTGTATTCAGGCACACAGCGTTCACACACATGTATTGGAAAGTAATTGATGGGGCCTGGCGCAATGCATTTAAAGCCTTGCATACGAATCCATTTCATGCCAAAAATTATTTTTTATTCGTTTACCTTGCCATGAAAAGTTGTTTTTATTTTTTCCCTGACCGATTTTCAAGGATGCATTATAAAACACATTTCGATAAACCGCTTGTTAATATCTTATGACGGATAGAAAAAGGGCAATCGCCATACTTGGTTCCACAGGCTCTATCGGCACACAGGCCTTAGAAGTAATAGCCCGGCATCCAAACGATTTTGAAGTTGAAGTACTGACCGCGCAGAATAATGCTACACTTCTGATCGAGCAAGCGAAGAAGTTCAATCCAAATGCGGTAGTAATTGGAAAGGAAGAGTTATACAATCAAGTGAAAGATGCTTTGTTGCCGTTGGGGATTAAAGTATTTGCCGGTGAAAATGCATTAGCATCCATCGTTGAGATGGATACAATTGATCTGGTGTTAACCGCCCTGGTCGGATACTCAGGGTTGAGGCCAACCATGCGCGCCATTCAAGCCGGAAAAAATATCGCTCTTGCCAATAAAGAAACATTGGTTGTAGGCGGGGAACTGATTACCCAATTAGCAAAGGAGAAGGGCGTAAATATTTATCCGATCGACTCAGAGCACTCGGCTATTTTTCAATGTATGGTGGGTGAGTTTCATAATCCCATCGAAAAAATTATTCTCACAGCTTCCGGTGGTCCCTTTCGGGGAATGAAAAAAAATGATCTCGCCAAGGTAACAAAAGCCCAGGCCCTCAAGCATCCCAACTGGACAATGGGAGCCAAAGTCACGATCGATTCAGCTTCATTGATGAACAAGGGGTTGGAAGTGATCGAAGCCAAATGGCTTTTTGGGTTAAGGGCAGAACAGGTAGAAGTGGTGGTGCATCCCCAGTCAATCATTCATTCCATGGTGCAATTTGAGGACGGGTCAATAAAAGCACAACTTGGGTTGCCGGATATGCGTTTACCCATTCAATTTGCAATGAGCTACCCACA
>CAZNRJ010000360.1:0-616 GCA_964574945.1 uncultured Ohtaekwangia sp.
GATAAGCGAAATGAAGCCGAAAATTTAGTCGATGCCATTCGTCAGGATGATCCAACTCGTATTGAACAATCGAGAAAATCATTTGAGACGATTCAGGGTTCCGAAAAACAAATCCGGTCAAAAGTTAAAGAGCAAATTGCAACAGCCTTGCCGGGATCAAATACACTCGATAAAGATTATGTCTTTATCACGTTTGTAATGACTTTTCTGCCCCACGGACTTATCGGTTTATTGATGGCGGTTGTCTTTATGGCAGCCATGTCATCTACAGCATCGGAACTCAATGCGCTGGCTTCAACCACTACGGTTGATATTTATAAACGCTCCATTAAAAAAGATGGCGATGATTACCATTATGTGAAATCATCAAAATGGTTTACGGCCGGCTGGGCCATATTTGGAATGTTATTCGCATCCATTGCCAATCAGGCCGAGAACCTGATTCAGTTTGTAAATATTGTAGGTTCTATTTTCTATGGAACTATTCTGGGAATCTTCTTATCTGCCTTTTATTTGAAATATCTAAAGTCAAATGCTATTTTCATAGCCGCTATCATAGCAGAAAGTATTATTCTGTATTGTTACTTCTTTACCAAAGTTGCTTTTCTGCTTTACA
>CAZNRJ010000360.1:626-4235 GCA_964574945.1 uncultured Ohtaekwangia sp.
TACAACATCATTGGTTGCCTGGCTGTAGTTGTGTTGGGATTTATTTTCCAGTACATCGAAAATCAAAACTCAAAAAGAGGCGTCTGACGGCTTGTTTACTTTAATCATTAGCCGTCTGACGCCTTCTTTCTTATTTTTGAGATGACTTCTGAATATTTTACTTCAATGATTTTTGAAGCTCTTCGTTCATGGTTTGATAATCGCGGTTGTTGGCAGCTTTTGCTCCTTCCCAGGACGCCTTGGAAGTAGCCAGTGCACCGGTCTTATCACCAAGTCCTTTTTGAATTCTTGCCTTTTGATATTTAATCCAGAAAGCGGTTGGGTTAGCTTCTTCTGCTTTATTTACCCATTCAAGCGCTTGCTTCAAATCTTTTCCGTTCTCTAAATAATATACAGCTGCATTAAAATAATTGTTTGGATTTACTTTAGTTGCCGCCTCAATTGATTTCATCACTTTTGCATCGTAATCAACAGCAACCGTAAACTTCACGGAAGTATTTTCCCATGCAATCTGAACCTTGGCAGTCTTGCTGTCGGCAGCGATATCGCCAATGTTGATCGTCAGTGTTTCAATTTTCTCAGCCAGTTTCTCCGGCTTCACTTTGAAGTTGGCAGCTTCTTTAGTTTTGTCATAACCATCTGTATTGCCACCTAATGAAATGTCTTTATACAAGGAAACAGTCCATTCCGTTGCACCAGGCCAGCTAAAAATCAGGTATTCACCTTTAGGAACTGCTGTTCCTTCTACTTTTACATCATCGCTAAAAGTAATTTTTGTTCCATTGTTAGCACCCGTTCTCCAGATCGCCCCGTAAGGAAGCAGGACTGCGCCTTCGCCAAAAATCTTTCTTCCTTTTGCGCTTGGGCGGGAGTAATCAATTTTAACATCTGTTAAGCCTACAACAGTTGATACCGATGCAGCCGCGCTTGGCTGTGGTGTTTGAACTTGTGCCCTGGCAACCAGGCCGATGGCAAGCAATACAATAATCAGTAGTGTGTTCTTCATGGTAGTGTTTTAATTTTATACGCCAAACTTAAAACCATTTTACCCGCTGATCAACCCAGTAAACTTGTAGACTAAACTCATGGCGCTTTCAAAATCATTCTATCAGCATAAAAATGTGGTTCAAATTGCAAAAGAGCTACTGGGTAAAACCATCGTAACGGCAACGAATGATCAGCTTACCAGTGGTATCATTGTTGAGACCGAGGCCTATTCATATCGCGAGCGGGGTTGCCATGCTTATTTGAATAAGAAGACAGCACGCAATCAGGTAATGTTTGATGAGGGAGGAATTTCCTATGTGTATTTGTGCTATGGCATTCACCATCTTTTTAATGTGGTTACCAATAAAAAAGACAAAGCAGAGGCAGTGCTTATCCGCTCGCTGCAACCAATTCAAGGTGAAGAATTGATGAAGGAACGGATGCAAACCACTTCGCTAAAGCGGATTACATCGGGCCCGGGTAAGCTAACGAAAGCGTTGGGCATTGACAGAACACATAATGGAAAAAATCTTTTGAGTCCGGATATTTGGATTGAGGAAGGAATCAAAATTGAAAAGAAGCATATTGTTTCCACTACCCGAATAGGCATTGATTATGCAGGTGAAGATGCAAAGCTGCCCTGGCGCTTTTACTTAAAAAATAATGTTTGGGTCAGCAGGTTATGATTCGTCACTTACTTTTTAGAATAAATGCAACGTTGAATAAAAATCATTCGTGCATTTTCTCTGTACCATTGCGCCTTTGCGGTAAAAAAATTTGTAATCTTGAAATTGATTTGAACACATGAAGTATTTCTTAATCGCTTTTCTCGTAGTTTCTTTCTCTGCCTGGTCACAAGGGAATGATCCGCTGGCACTCATTAACTCTCCCTACGATGAACAAAACCCTGTTATCAGTCCCGATGGCAAAACCCTTTACTTTACCATTGCCAATCATCCTGATAATATAGGTGGCAAGAAAGATCCCGGTGATATCTGGATTGCTTTGTGGATGGGCAATGGCTGGTCTGCACCGGTGCATGCCGGGTCGGTGCTAAACAACCGTGGGTATAATGGCGTGGCGGGTTTAAGTTACGATGGATCAGAATTATACCTGTTAAGTCATTATGCAAAAGGAAATGAGAACATAACAACACAAGGCATTTCAGTCTCGCAGCACACAGGTGCAGGTTGGGGTACGCCACAAAATATTTCAATTCCCTATTTTCTAAACCGATCCTCCGCATTAAGCGGTCAATGGCTACCCGATCTTTTTGTGTTTTCGGCAGAATCGTATAACACGATTGGGGCTGAGGATATTTATATCACCCTGAAGCGCGGGAACAGTTGGACTGAGCCTATTAATCTGGGCAGTACAATCAATACGGTGTTTCAGGAAATCAGCCCTACGCTTAGCGCGGATGGCAAGAAACTTTATTTCGCTTCCAACGGCAGGCGGGGCGGGTACGGCAGTTTCGATATTTATGTTTCCGAGCGGCTGGATGAGAGTTGGAAAAATTGGTCAACACCAATAAACCTGGGAACTCAAATTAATTCGGAAGGGCGGGAATTATTTTTTCGCAGCAGCGATGCACAAAAATTGGCGTTGTACACAACCACTCAAAACAGCGATGGATATGGCGACATCAAACTGTTTAAAGACAGCTTGCAGGCAATCCTTAAAGTAGATACGGTAGTTCGTATTGTCGAGGCAAAGCGCGACAGCATACATGCACCGGATAAGAAAGTGAAAATAGCTGGTCGTATTACCAATTCGAAAACAGGGGAGCCGATTGTTGCCAAAGTAACCTTTAAGGCTGACTCCCTGTATGTTGCTGCCAGTAAGACAGATGGCAATTATGTGTTGATAGTTCCGTCCACCAAAATCTATTCGATTGAAGTAGAGGCAAAACGTTTCGTAAACATATCCGAGAAATTGGACATCCATACGTTCGAAATGCAAACACTCGAAATGAATTTTAAGCTCCAGCCCATTGAAGTAGGCGCTGTGGTTAATTTGAAAAGTGTGCTGTTTGAATTAGGTAAAACAAACCTGTTGGAAGAATCATTTAATGAGCTGAACGTAGTAGTTGATTTTCTAAATTCGAATCCTTCGGTGGTCATTGAATTGGAAGGGCACACCGATAACCGTGGCGACATGAAAAAGAACATGGAGCTTTCTCAGCAGCGGGTAGATAAGATAAGGTCCTATCTGATCTCAAAAGGAATTAACCAACGAAGAATAAAAGGGAAGGGCTATGGCGGTTCACGACCCATCGCTACCAATGACTCCGAAGAAGCACGCAGGTTAAACAGGCGTGTTGAGTTTCGGATTTTGAAAAACTGATTATTTTGCGGAATACATCAACCACTGAGGCACAGAGACACTCAGAAAAGTAAAGATAAGTTGCATTGATTGTTCACTCTTTGTGCCTGAGTGCCTTAAGTGGTGAAAAAGAATTGATAAAACAAAATAACTTTAACCATAAGCATTAGAATATACCTGCGATTATCTTTGCGCCTTCGCGTCTTTGCGGTTCAAAAAAGGAAATTCAATACCAAGATGAGTTTAAATAGAAAAATACTTATCGTACTCACATTACTTCTGCATGGGTGCACTGCC
>CAZNRJ010000361.1:0-2079 GCA_964574945.1 uncultured Ohtaekwangia sp.
CGCGTAGGCTACATTGCTGCGCCTAAGTGGATTGCTGATGGCAGCAATAAAGTGCAAGGTCAAATCACTTCTGCCAATTGTTCTATTTCCCAGCGCGGTGCGTTGGCCGCCATTAGCGGAGACCTCGCACCCACTAATGAAATGGTGAAACAATATCATAAGCGCAGAGACGTAGTTTATAATTTACTGAAAGAAATTCCGGGCATTAAAGCCAACTATCCGCAAGGAGCGTTTTACTTTTTTCCTGATGTGAGTTATTACTATGGTAAGTCAAATGGAGAAAGAACTATTAAAGATGGTGACGACTTTTGCTTGTATATGCTTGAACAAGGCCATGTGTCGCTCGTTCCGGGTGGAGCTTTTGGAGAAGAAAATTGTGTGCGGTTATCCTATGCCGCATCCGAGAAAGATTTAATTGAAGCGATGGCCAGAATGAAAAAAGTATTGGAAAATTTTAAGTAATAGCATGGAGCAGCGTTCGCTACAGGATATTTTTCAATCTTTCAACAACCTCCGCGTATTAATAATCGGGGATGTAATGTTGGATAGTTATATCTGGGGCGCTGTAGAACGAATTTCTCCGGAGGCGCCTGTTCCGGTTGTTAATGTTAAAAAACGCGATGTCCGGTTAGGGGGTGCAGCCAATGTAGCACTTAATATCCAGGCGCTGGGAGCAACCCCGGTTTTAGTAGCACTGTGTGGTGCCGATGAAGCCGGAAAAAAACTGCGGGCAATATTAGAGGAAAAAAACATGCCCACCGAAGGGATAGTGAATTCTCCTTCGCGACCTACTACTGTAAAAACCAGGGTAATTGCCAGCGAACAACATGTGGTACGCGTTGATGAAGAGTCGGATAAAGTGGCTGACAGCAACGAAGAGGCGAGCGTATTGAGCTGTATTGAAAAATTGTTGCCTACCTGCCAGGTAGTAATTTTTGAAGATTACGACAAAGGCGTTTTGAATCCTTCAATCATTGAGAAAACAATTGCGTGGGCCCAGGAGCAAGGTATTTCAACAGTTGTTGATCCAAAGAAGAGAAATTTCCTGGCGTATAAGGGAGTTACGCTGTTCAAACCCAACCTGAAAGAAATGCGGGAAGGATTGAAAGTTGAATTGGAACCCGGGAACCAAAAGCAGCTTGAAAAAGCCATTGCCTTGTTACGGGATAAACTTTCTATTAGTGGAGTGTTGGCATCCTTATCAGAACATGGGGTGTATATTGAATACAACCATGAGAAAATTTTGCTGCCCGCACACCCACGTAAGATAGCCGATGTTTCAGGTGCGGGGGATACAGTAGTCAGTATTGCAGCTTTGTGTGTTGCATTGGAATTACCGGCCAAACAAATCGCAGCGCTTTCTAATTTAGGAGGCGGCCTTGTTTGCCAGCATGTAGGCGTTGTGCCTGTTGATAAGGCAGGGTTGATGAACGAAGCCCTCGCTCTTAAAATTTAATTCTTTCAATATTATTAACATAGTGTTATGTTAAGTATGAGTTGTCATTACCCATTCTAAAAATTGACAGTTGATAATCCCGATAGGCTATCGGGAGCATTTGACAAGTCGTATGACAATATTTTGTCAACTGTACCTTTGCCAATTTGTCAATTAAATATGCAGTTAACACTTAGAAGCAGACCTACTTCAATGTATTCTTAAACGCTTCAATCCTTTCTTTCATTTTGTTGAAGAACCTGTTTCTCTCTTTTTCTGAAGAAACACTGATAGGGATGGAGTTTTTAGTTAAGGTACTTAAATACAACTCTGTTTTGTCACAAAATGATTTCTGGTGTGTGGTGAGCAGGCTTAGGGTATTATAATTTATATACACAATCCGGATGTTGTCCATGCGTGCTAAAACAGTATTATTGGCAATCAGGATTTCATTCTCAAAAAGCTGGAACGTTGCACCTCCTGATTTTTTACCAAGTTTTGCTTCCTCTTTGATAAGATTGATTAAATCAATTAACCGGTCGCATAATTGAACCCCGTGATTCTTATCAGCAAAAAAACGACACTCATGATAGAATTCAATCTGTTTGATGGTTTCGTTAATAGCCTCGTTGCTCCATATTTCG
>CAZNRJ010000361.1:2089-4227 GCA_964574945.1 uncultured Ohtaekwangia sp.
CGGTACTCGGCACAGTGGCATAGTGTTTCCAGAGTTTGCCGGCAGCCTGCTGAATTTGCAAGGGAATGGCATCTTGCTGAAATAGCTTATTGGTATAATCAGGATCTTTTATGACGGTCTTCAACCAGAAAAACATTTTGAATGCCGATAATTCGGGCAACCGGAAATGATGGAACGTAGGCATATCACGAGCCGCGAAAATCATTTCTTTTTCCTTGCAGGAACTGATGTATTCAAGATTTCTTCCCACTGAATTTAACCAATGCTCAAGCGTATAGGTTGTGCTCATGGCACGGTGATGAAAGAGGGAAGTATTAGCGGATGTTGATAGGATGGCATCTAACGAAACACCAAACAGGTTGCATAATTTTTTTGTTTCATCTAATGAAAGCACTGTTTCGCCACGGATTCTTCTATAAGCACTGTCGCGGCTTACATTCAGAAGCTCAGCCAGCTTATCTACAAACGAAATTTTGTCGGGTACCCGTTTCCGGATCTGATCGAGAAATACAGATTGAATATTTCGGCTGGCTATGTCAGACATGGCTCCTTTATCTCAACGAAGGTTTGCTTTTGAACTCATAATTTTCTCTTCCACTTTGTTAAAAAACCGGTTGCGTTCCTTCTCAGCCGTTGCGCTTATCAAGGCAGAGTTTTTGATCAGGTTATTCATATACACTTCAGTCCGTTCGCAAAACGATTCCTGTTGGGTGGTGAGCAAATCCATGGTATTGTAGTTAATGTACACCAATCGCTGATTATGAATTTTAGCAAAAATGGTATTGTCAGGTATCAGGATTTCATTTTGATACAGCGTGAGGGCTCCGCCTTCTGATTTTTTCCCTTCTGCCGCTTCCCGTTTTATATTATTGATGAATTCAATGAGTTGATCATACAGGTTTGTTATCATACTGCGATTGGTAAAGAAGTCGCATTCGTGGTAAAATTCAATTTGCTTTAGCGTTCCATTAATTACTTCATCACTCCAGATTTCGGTGCTTGGAATCGAAGAATAAATCTGCCAGGCCCTTGCAGCTTCCGCCAGAATTTCTTTTGGGAGTATGGTGGGGGAATATTGAAGATGTTCGTAATGTGAATCCTTCATCAGGGATTTGGACCAGACAAATAATTTGAATGTTGTTAATTCTGGAAATTGAAAATAATGAAAAACAGGCATATCCTTGGCGGCATAAATTATTTCCGACACTTTGGATGATTTTGCCTGCTCAAGGTTTCCGATAAGGGATTTTAACCATTCCATTAAGGAATAGTTAAAGCCTATAGCCTGGTGATCAATCAGCACCATGTTTGAATTGGGAGATATGATGGCATCAAACGATATCCCGTATTGGTCATAAAGTTTTTTGACCTCATCAAGGGAAAGGTCAGTTTCACCCCGTATTCTTCGATAGGCGCTGTCCCTGCTAACGTTTAGGATTTCTGCCAGTTCATCGGCAAAAGACACATTGTCCGGGAGCTTTTTACGGATTTCATTCAAAAAGACGGTTTGTACATTAGCTGCATCGGTGGTTTCACCCATAGGAGTTGTCTTTTTGGCAAATAATAATAATCTAAAAACATGCGATTTGCAATAGTCCGTACGATAATTACCAAAAATGAACCTTAGTAAAAGGAGACTGCAAAAAGTTTTTTTAAGCTCGGCATAGAATCAACTTGGTGAGCTAAGGGAGGCAATTACTTTCGATGCATAATCAATCACAAAAGAAATTGCCATGACAACCACTGAGGTAGATTTTATTTTTTCCTGCTATCTTTCATCTATTGGCAAGATTAAGGGCAGGCAGGACGAATACACGGAAGATGAGGTAAGCAGGTTCTCTTTCTTTTCTAAAGGTGATTATACCCATTTATGATAAAGGTATTGAAATCAATTTTGCTGCCCATCCTTTTTATAACCCTTGCAGGACAGGCAGTCGCACAACAAGATGCTTTTTTTGACCGTATAGCAAACGGAGACAAACCTTTTTCAGAAATGGTTGCATGTATTTTAAAAGACAGCAAAGGCTTTCTCCTGCTGGGAACAGGCACAGGCATCTATCGGTATAACGGTAAGAAGATGGAAGTATTTCTGCGCGAACTTGCCCCCTTCGATGTCCGCAAGATTACTGAAGACAAAT
>CAZNRJ010000362.1:0-4212 GCA_964574945.1 uncultured Ohtaekwangia sp.
CGTACTTAAAAAGACTGACTCCCTATTTTGGATAATTGTGCTGATTATTTTTTTATTATCATCCGTGCTTTTTGTGGCCACTAAGGTGCGGATAGAAAAAACGCGCAAAGCGTCTGCAACGGATAGCGTTCCTTCAGCAGAATCTTTTCTTCCGTTGAACGGAAATACATCCGGCCCGCGCTGACATTGAACATTAAGGTTAATTCGCCCCACCTGGCTGGAGAATGCATCAATCATGCGGGCAATTGATTTTGAGTTTTTACCAAACAAACTTAGTTGTTGTCCGAAATTTGAGTTTAATACATAGTCAATAGCTTCTGCTTCATTTTCGTAAGAAACAATGGGCACTACTGGGCCAAACTGTTCTTCGTAATAGACTTTCATTTTATTGTTAACCGGATAAAGTACCGCAGGATAAAAAAACGTGCTTAACTTTTCTCCGCCATTGGGATTCATGACGTTGGCGCCATGCGCTTTAGCATCCTCCACCAATTTTGTGAGGTAGTCTGTTTTACCGGGTTCAGGAAGCGGGGTTAAACTAACGCCCTCATCCCAGGGCATCCCGGGTTTTAGTTTTCCGATTTCCGCGCAAAGCTTTTTTATGAATTCATCAACTATGCTTTTATGAACAAAAAGAATTTTCAATGCGGTGCATCGTTGCCCATTGAATGATAAAGATCCTAATACACACTCACTTACTGCATTGTCAATATCTGCATCCGGCAAAACGATAGCCGGATTTTTTGCATCTAACCCCAAAATTGATTTGAGCCTGTGGGGCTTAGGATGAAGTTTCTTCAACTCGTTGGCACCTTTGTTTGTTCCAATAAAAGCAAAGACATCCACTTTTCCTGTTTCCATCAGCGAGCCAACCGTTTCGCGGCCACGGCCATAAATAATATTTATAACTCCGGCCGGAAAGCATTGCTGAAAGGCTTCCAGCAAGGGACGAATTAGTAACACTCCATATTTCGCTGGCTTAAACACTACCGTGTTGCCCATGATCAGTGCCGGGAACAACGTACTAAAAGTCTCGTTCAACGGATAGTTATAAGGGCCCATACACAGTGCTACACCCAAAGGCACCCGCCTGATCTGAGCCATAATACCTTGTTCGTTCACAAAGCCAGAAGATTTTCGGTCTAATTCTTTCAATGAATTGATTGTGTCGAGGATGTAATCACAGGTGCGATCAAATTCTTTTTCAGAATCCTTCCGGGATTTACCAATCTCCCACATCAAAAGATTAACAACCTCGTTGCGCTTTTCTCGCATCTTTGTAAGAAATTTCTCAACATGCTGAATGCGTTCTGATACGGACATTAAGGGCCACTCTCCATGACCCTGGTCATACGCATTCACGGCAGAGTCAAGCGCTGCAAGGGCTTCTTTAGAAGTAAGCAATGGTGTGCTTCCAATAATTTGTTGTTTAAGGTCATTTCCTTTGCGGAGAAAAACAGGACTGGCTACCGGGCTCATATCCCCTTGCCAGGTAATCATTTTGCCATTCAATAAATATTCGCGCTGTTCCATATATGCCGGCAAAACAACGGCTGAAGGCAAAGCACTCTCTTCAGGAAATAAATTAGTCAACATGTTGCTCATGGATGTTAGGGTTGAGGGGTTGAAGTTACTATGGAAATTCCGGATGAGGTTCCAATACGATCGGCTCCGGCTTCAATTAATTGAATTGCTTGTTCACGGGTTTTTATTCCACCGGATGCTTTGATGCCTACATCTGATGGCAGGCATTGGCGCATAAGTTTAATATGCTCAGCCTTCGCCCCCGATGATGCAAACCCCGTTGATGTTTTTACAAAATCAACTCCCGAGTCGGAGCAAAGTTTGCAAGCGTTCACGATCTCCGGATCAGAAAGAAAAGCAGTCTCAATAATTACCTTAAGTATCTTCTGATTATCGTGTGTTAGCTTACTGCACTTCGCTATTTCAATTTTAGTCCAGGGGATTCCTGTCTTAAATGCACTGATGTTTAGCACTACATCAATCTCATCGGCACCGTTATCAATGGCCCGTTTTATTTCATCGAGTTTTGTTTCGGTCATGGAATAGCCCAGCGGAAAGCCTGCTACCGTGATCAGTAAAATAGTACTGCCGGAGATTTCGCGTTGAGCGCGTTTTACCCAAAAAGGCGGAACGCATACTCCTAAAAAACTATGTTCACGGGCTTCTGCCACCAATTGATCGATTGACTGATCCGTGAGGGTTGGGCTTAGATTAGTATGCTCAATGTAAGAAGCAATGTTCAAGAGTACTCTGGTCTTAAAAGACCGAAATTACTTTTTCTATTTCACATATCAGGCAATAGGAAAAACTCTTTGTTAATGCCTGATTCCGCATTCCTTACAATATTTCATTTTATGGACCGGATTTCTTTTAGGCGGACGCTTATGACCAAAGTAAAGCGGATTGGAGTATTGCGGAGCAGCCATTTTCTTCAGCATCTTTTGCTTCTCTTTGGCGATGTGCTCAATACGGGCATAATATTCATACCGTGCGGTGTGCTTGACCTTCGCGTTCTTAAGCAAATTCTTTTGCCGCTTCTCTGAATTACGGGCTCGTTGTGCTTTGTTCATCCGCACAAGGGACTCGTCAGAATTTCTATCGCCAAGCGTTGTGGTTTGAGCATGTGACAACCACGGAATGCAGGAAACCAACAGACAAAAGATAAACCCTATCAATAATTTTTGCATAGCAATCTTAGAACGATTGCTCGCGGTATTTATTTCATAAAGGAAAATAGGGAAAGGAACCTAAAAGAAATACTGATAGAGATAGTAGGCAAGCATGATTAAACCCACAATTAACACAAGGTAGCCAAATACTTGGGCTCTTTGATAGTAACCCTTAACAGGTATAATGCTTTTATTCTTGCGTTTTGCTTTCAAATTTTATAATTCAAGAAAGAACCTGGTTAAGAAATAGACTACAAAGCAGATTAAGATAAGCGAAATATGGTTTCTTACCCGTTGGTTGTAATATTTTATTATTGAAATTTTCATAACTATTTGATTTACAAATAACTAAAATAACTATGCAAAAATGAACTTTAATAGTTCTTTTGAGCAGACCATACCCACAAATGCTCTTTTACAATTTTTTAAGCTGAGTTTGGGAGATGTGAGTGTTTATCCTTTTAAGAGGGATTCAGTAACCAGCGGTTGTCAATACCCGAGAATCACGATATCCTTATTTGGTCAAAAGCCGGTTCGCCAAATAAGAAACCGGCACGCCAATAATAAAAAGATGGATGCTGATCATAATCAATGATCCCTTAAGCACAAAAGGTCTTGGCCCTATCTGAGATAGTGGCACGATGAGCAGATTCATAACCAGCCAAACGATCAGGCCGTAAAACATTCCCGAAAGGAAAACATGTTGACTTAAAAAATTTATTCGCTTGTACAAAACAAAAAACAGGACTGTCCAGCTTATGGCAATGATAAAATGAAATATTACTCCCCAAAGAATCATGGAGGCACTTCCCGTATACGCTTTTGCTCCAAAGAACCCACTGGCTACAAAACGAAAAACACGATCAGGAGAAACACCCGAAGCCAGGTAAGCGTTTACGCAGGCAGCAATCCCATCCAGCAGGCCAACGATTAACCCCGAGAGCAATGCAGACTTTACAAACGGGTTCATCGGTCAGGCAATCACTTCATCAAATACTTTGACAAACGCTTTCATTTCATCTACAGTACCAATACTGACACGGCACCATTCTTTCTGCTGGTAATCCCACACACGAATTAAAAACCCTTTGTCTTCTAATTTTGATAGAATAGTTTTTCCATCCATAGGCGCAGGAAAGAGCAATACGTTGGTTTGTGATTTACTATGGAAAATTTTCTTTTGCGTGAGATAATCGGTAAGCACCTTGCGGGCGATTGCATTTTTATCGCGCGTCATTTTCATAAACTCTTCATCGCCCAGGCTTGCCTTAGCCGCAGCAATGGCTGTTTGGCTTGGTGAGATTGTATCGCCATACTTACCTACTTTTTTAAGGACATCGGGGTGTGCAACAATATACCCTATGCGGAGACCTGCCAATCCATAAATTTTTGAAAATGTTTTTGACACGATCACATTAGGGATGCGCTGCACCAATTCAACCATCGATTTTTGCTGTGCAGGCTCAAGAAATTCGATGTAGGCTTCATCGGCATACACCAATGTTTTCTTGGAAGCTTC
>CAZNRJ010000363.1:0-4206 GCA_964574945.1 uncultured Ohtaekwangia sp.
TTCGTGCAGGCAGGCAAAAGAGAAGGGTACAAGGAGTTTTTAGAGATGCCCTTAAACGATTATCGAAAGATTTATTGATTGTCCTTTTGTAATTTTTTTTTAGCCGCTTTGTATTCCTTCCGGTTCTCTTTCGACATTATCATTGTTTCCTTCAAGCCGTTTAACAAGGATTTGATAAGTACGTTCAGGAACCCTTTCGTCATGTCTCGTTTAACATGAAACCGGACAATCCGCGGTGGCACTTTTTCAGATTCCGGGTGGTTTTCATGCAAAATTGAGTTGGCAGCAAACGTAATTATCGAACTTTTCCATTTTGCCTGTTCGCGTAATTTCAAATCAATCTCAAGGTTATGGTACAGGAATTTCATCGTGCCCGTTGCCGTTGTTTCTGTGGCATGTCCGCTAAACGAAATTTCATCGGCAATGCCTGTAGTGATTTTTGCAGGCGTGTAGGCCATGATCAGCGGATTTAAATCCGAAAGGTTAAATTTACTAACAGTGCAATCAAACGTATATTCCGGTTTACTATAAGAGAATGCAAGTTTAGCTTTAAAGTGCGCTACATCGTTAATGTAAGCATCTGCATTTATCACTAACTGATCCGCAATTGATTGATTAGTGACGTTTGTCAATAATAGGTTTCCTTTAGTTATGTGTATGGTGGCATACGTACTATCAGGTTTCCGTTCTGTGTTTTCCAGGTGAACGTCCGTTGCGTTTACATAGTTGATTACAAGGGGCAGCGGTATAGCCCTGATCCGTTGGCCTGTATAAGGAGGTCTTTTGGTAGTATCCATCGGCTTGGTTTTGTCTTTGAAGAGAGACGCTTTTACACCGGCAAGTTGAATGGTATCTATAAATATTTTTTTACCATACATAAGCGAGTCAAAATTTACCTGCTTTAATTCGAGCTGACCTACCGACACAGCAAACTCGGTATGTTGAAACTTGAATTTCTGTTGCAGTACATCATGGCTTACATTCGGGGAGAAACCTGCATTTGCCAATCTGATGGTTTTATCCTTATACGATAAATCGAAGGATTTCATTTCAATATGAAAAAGACTGTCGGAAGTTTGAATATCGAGATCCCGCATGCCTGTTTTAAAATCGTGGAAACGATAGATAGCGGTGTCCAGGGTTAACTGAACCGCCAACGAATCCACCCCAACCTTGAAGTCCTTAAAACTTATGTGTTGAAAAACACCTTTTTGCAAATCCCATGATACCTCCCCAATAGAAAGGGCAACCTGATCAAAGGAGGTCCGGTACTTACCCAAATCCTGCTCCACTTCAAGACCTGACAATGAAATATTGAAATCTTTAACCTTAAACTCGCGCTGTTTGCCTTCGTTGATAACATGAAAATCGGCATCAATTAATTCAAAATCATTTAACGTAAAAGAGTTGAGTGATTCCTTCTCTTCGGTGGTTTGATTTTGAACTGCTACTGAGTCTTTAAAAGGCAGCATGATGTTCCTTTTTCCGGTAAGCGTTACTGTTATTTTTGGTTTTGTGATCGAAATCCTTTCCACGTAAAGTTTTTTCGATTTCAGCAACGTAAATATTTCTACCTTTTTCAAGATCAGGTTTTCCGTGGTAAGTCGAAAAGAGCTGTTGATGTAAGGATAGTCATGCAGGGGTTTTTCCCTCGGATGCAATTCAACATTATAGACTTCGATGCTGCCTTCAAAAATATCAACCATCAGGTTTTCAAACTTTAATTCATACACATCGGCCACGACCGTAGAACTGAAGCTTTTCATTAAGGCATCGGATAGCAAGCGGTTTAAATACGTGTATAGTATCGTAGCCGCTCCCAGCAGGATAATGATTATAGAAATCCAAATGGTTCTCCTAACAGGCCATTTTCTTTTTGGTGTGTTTGTATCCGTGTTCATGGCTTCGATCAATACTTAATAAGAGTGAAAGTGATTGATCTTTTCGCGGTTCTGCATGTATCACTTCGTAATCAAATATGTGAACAAAATATCTCTAATTTAAAAAGACGGAGAGGATTATTTTTAAACCGGCCAGCATATTCATTTCTAAAGAGTAAAAAGCTGATAGTTCTTCCGTCCCTTTTAATAGTTTGACCTTTAAAACCTTCCCATTAAGGCCAAATAACCGGTTTTTGGTATCCCTATAGAACAATTTACTCTTGCACCTCTTGGATGAATCAACCCTTCTGCTTTAGGAAGTGAAAAGGAATTGGAAGCAAGTAAATTACTACCTTCGCCTACCCCTACGGGTTAACTTAAAAAGCGAGCAAAAAATACGAGTTATGAAAAATCAATCTACGGTGTATGATACCACCATCCGGCTACTCATTCTATTCTTAATTGTTGGCTGGTGCCTGATGATCATGTTGCCTTTTGTGAGCATCATTCTATGGAGTTTGATTCTTGGGATTGCACTCAACCCGCTCCACAAAAGCTTATCAGCAAAGATGGGTGGAAGTCCCAAGCTGGCCGCTTTCATTATTGTTTTTTCAATGGTCCTTATTGTTGTCGTTCCATCCGGAATATTGGTGACCTCAATGGTTGATGAATTTATGGTTCTTAAAGACATGTATGAGGCTGGTACACTAACCATTCCTCCCCCTCACGAAAAGGTGAAAGAATTACCCATTGTAGGGAAACAATTTCATGAAATCTGGTCTGCAGCCTCATCAAATATTGAAGCGACCATCTTGAAATACAGGGATCAACTTGGAGAAACCGGTAAAACGATCGCAAAAGGAGTTTTAAGTTCGATTAGTGCAGTCCTTCAAATTATGGTTTCCTTACTTATTGCGGGATTTTTACTGGCTGTGCCTGGAGTTGGGGAGTCTATTCGAAAATTTTTTAGAAAGCTGGCTGGTGAAAAGGGAGATGAGTTTGCAGATATTACTATAAAGACGGTAGGCAGTGTTGTAAAGGGCATCATGGGTGTAGCCCTGATTTTGGCATTGTTACATGGTATCATTTTCATGCTGGCTGGCGTTCCCTTTGCCGGTATCTGGACAGTATTGGTATTCGTATTATGTGTACTTCAAATACCTGTACTGTTTGTAACGTTTCCTGTCATAGTATATCTATTTTCAGAACTTGAGGTTACTCCGGCAATTATCTGGACTGTTTTAATCATTATTGTTGGCCTAACCGATAATATCCTTAAGCCCATATTGCTTGGCAAAGGCGCCCCGGTTCCTATGCTGGTGATATTTATTGGTGTAATTGGTGGATTTATTTTTTCGGGTTTTATAGGACTTTTTACAGGTGCAATCGTGATGTCCATAGGGTATAAATTATTTACCGGTTGGCTCAATTCCCCTGAGGTGAAGGAAGAAGTAGGTTGATTTCTTTTTATTGTCGAAAAATCTTTCTTAATCTTAGGAAATGGAAAAAAATCAGTCTGCAAAAGAAGCTTCAAAAATATCCACTGAATTTGTGATTGATATGCTTCGCACCGTTAGAGACTCTACAATCAATGCGATCTTAAAAAATGATGATTCCTTAATGTCCTTCCTGGAAGAGCATTACGATACCATTGCCATCAGTTCCGTAAAACAGGAATTCTTAAAAAGAGATCTTAACGAACTAAAAAACTCAAGCCTTGATCTTGTTCACTACTCTTCTTTGATAAAGGAAATAAAAGAAACAGGAAATCTAATTTCACGGGAAGGACATCCGTTATTTCACCACGAGTTGAGAGTAATCTTTCAGAAATACGGAATTGCAATTCCGTGATGATAATACAGATTCATTAAGTACACAAGCTCGCCAAAGTACACGACTGATGTGTCAAAACCGAACGCAGGAGTAATTCCTCTTTAGGTTAATTTAATACCATACTGGTTTAATTTTTAGGGTCAAAATCTCCCGAAAACGCCCATTTTAATCCATCATCTGCCTGCAAATGATGGTAAAAAACTGCGCCATAGATAAATTCTTTCTTTCGCCTTAATGTTAATTTATATTATCAATGTTATTATATTTGTTAAATATATTTAACATTATGGCTAATAAAAAGATGATTTTGCTCCCTAAGGTGAACAAGATGCTGGCTGAAATGGGTGAAAACATTAAGCTGGCCAGGCTGCGAAGAAAGCTGAGTACTGAACAAGTAACGGAACGCGCCAATATCAGCCGGCCTACATTATGGAGCATTGAGAAAGGATCGGGCAGCGTTGCCATCGGGGCCTATGCGCAAGTATTATTTGTC
>CAZNRJ010000364.1:0-4203 GCA_964574945.1 uncultured Ohtaekwangia sp.
CTCATGTTGCATCATATTGATTTAGAAAGATCTCCCTCTCCTTTGGAGAGGGTTGGGGTGAGGCCTTCGGAACAAAAACGAAATTTGAGTCAGCTTGTTAAGCAAGGTGAAATTGCGTTGGGCGGAAACAAGGGATTAAAAATATATGGAACCCTTAGTTGTACCTCTGGTAAACGAATGAAAACAGAGAACCGTGTTTTCTTTAGTTCAGAATATGAAGCAATCCGTAATGGCTATCGCCCATGCGGAAATTGTATGAAACAAAAATATCATGATTGGAAAGATGGATCAATTTTACTCTCAGGACGATGATAGTTTGATCGCTAACTGTTACTCTTTCTCTTAGAACTAC
This sequence comes from uncultured Ohtaekwangia sp., assembly GCA_964574945.1. Lineage (GTDB taxonomy): Bacteria > Bacteroidota > Bacteroidia > Cytophagales > Cyclobacteriaceae > ELB16-189. The sequence goes on from CAZNRJ010000364.1 coordinate 353, forward strand.
CATCCCTTTGTGCCTGCACACCGAAGTGTTTCGGCACACAGGTGTGCCTTAGTGCCGTTGTGGTTCAATTTGAATTCTCCGTTAGAAATTAAAGTTTGATTACCTTCGGACTTCAGATAATGAAGTTCCCCATGATTAAAAAAACTCTCCTTTTTCTTTTAGTCTGCGCATTGATATTAATTGCTGTTCTGTTGGCAAACACTTTTTTAAAGTCTTCCAAACAGATCTATGCAGAAACTGTACCCGCACCTGAAATCAGCCCGGCAGCATTGCAACATTTTAAAGAAGCCGTTGCTTTTAAAACCATTTCAAATAGCAATCCCGCCTTGTTTGACTCGGCTCAGTTCATTGGCTTTCGAAATTATTTAGCAACAACATATCCAAATTTTCATGCCCGGCTTCAACGCGAAATAATTAAAGACTACACACTATTATTCACCTGGAAAGGAAAAAATCCCGCACTCAAACCTGTTGTTCTAATGGCGCATCAGGATGTAGTACCTATTGAAGAAGGTACTGAATCATTATGGACGGTTGATCCGTTCGTGAGCGAAGTAAAAGAGGATTTCATTTGGGGGCGCGGGACTACCGATGATAAAATCAATTTGATTGGTATGCTGGAAGCTGCCGAGAAATTACTCGCAACTAATTTTCAGCCGGAACGAACCATTTACTTTTCGTTTGGCCACGATGAAGAGATTGGAGGTTCCGGGGCCATTGCAGTAGCCAGGCTTTTGAAAGAGCGCGGCATTGAAGCCGAGTTTGTGTTGGACGAAGGAGGCATCATTACTAACAGTCAAATTCCCGGAATCACTAAACCCGTTGCTTTGATAGGAACATCTGAAAAAGGATACCTCTCATTGGTTTTGTCAGTGGAACAAGCCGGTGGCCATAGCTCCATGCCCGCGCCCGAAAATTCTATTGACATTCTTACACGTGCCATTGTTCGCCTTCGCGAAAAACCTTTCGAAGCCCGCTTCTCCGAATCTATGAACGGATTCATTGAAAGCCTCGGCCCCGAAATGCCTTTTTTGCAACGCATGGCGTTTGCCAACCCATGGTTATTTAAAGGAATGATTATCGGCATTTACGAAAGCAGTGCAGCGGGCAATGCCATGATTCGCACTACAGTTGCACCAACCATTATTCAGGCCGGAGTTAAAGACAATGTTATCCCAACGCTATCAACAGCTACAATTAATTTCAGGCTGTTGCCGGGCGATAAAGGTGAAGATGTTATCAAAAAAGTAAAAGAAATTATTGCTGACGAGCGGGTTTCCATTACCATGCATAACGGCTTTTTAGCAGAAGCTTCAGCGGTTACGCCCATGAGCAGTGTGGGGTATCAAAAAATATCAACGGCCATTAAAAGCAGTTATGCTGACTTGCTGACTTCTCCCTTCTTAATGATTGGCGCCACAGACTCACGGTATTTCGGTGAAGTCTCACCAAATATCATAAAGTTTAGCCCCATAATCGACCCGATTGGGTTTCATGGAATTAACGAGCGGGTAAGCTTAGAAAGTTATAAAGTCACCCTTTGGTTTTACGAGCAGTTGTTGAAAGGGTTGAATTGAAAATTCTTCCCGGGGACAAGGTATTCCTGCAATTTGGATCGATGATTCAACAACCTGAATTGCATTTTCGCGTAACCATATAAAAAATCAGGAGTATCCATAAAAATAGCCCCTATGCTTAAAAACTACTTCGCCATTTCGTTGCGCAACATTCGCCAAAATCCGCTCTATGCATTTATTAACATTTTCAGTTTGGCTATAGGTTTGGCCGCATGCCTTGTTATCTATTTGTTTATATCAGATGAAAAAAGCTTTGATGCTTTTCACAGCAAAAGCGAATTAATTTACCGGCTTGATGAAGTTCAAAGTTTTCCAGGCACGAATGAACAAAAGGTAGCGCTGTCCATGCCGGGTATGGGCCCGGCCATTCGAAAGGAATTTCCCGAAGTAGTCAGTTACACACGCTTTGTTAATCGCAGAAATCAACTGGTGATAAAGGATGACAAAAAGTTATTGCTTCCTTCCATTGCTTATGCAGACAGTGCCTTTCTCGAAATCTTTGATTTTGAAATGTTAAGCGGAGACCGAAAGACTGCATTGAATGAACCGTATACATTATTGTTAACCGAGGAAACCGCGCTCAAGTTTTTCAATTCCACGCAGGAAGCTGTTGGCAATTCTCTCACCTGGCGCGAAAAGGAATTTAAAATTGTGGGGATCCTGAAAGATGTTCCTGAAAATTCCCACATGCAATTCTCAGCCTTATCATCAGTGGCTACCATACTGGCAGAAGACAAGGAGTACAATAATCGCTGGGGCGGAAATTCTTTGAATACTTATTTTGTGCTGAATCCCAATACAAACATTGCCGAAATGGAAGCTAAGTTCCCGGCTTTCATGTCTCGTCACATGGATAATCCGGATATTAATAAATTTTACAAACTATATCTTCAACCGCTCAACCAGGTTCATTTGGGTTCTATTGATATAGAACATGACTACAACAACTATCGTAAATTTAATGGCAGTTACTTAGATGTGTTCTATGTAATTGGTGTTTTTATTCTTTTGATCGCTGGGGTAAATTTTATGAACCTTACTACAGCAAGGGCCTCGCATCGGTGGAAAGAAATTGGAGTTCGGAAAACCGTGGGCGCTAAAAAATTACAACTGTTCAGTCAATTCATTTTCGAATCGATCTTACTTGCCTCCCTGGCGCTGGTGTTGGCTGTGTTATTGGATTTTCTTTTTGTACCCCTGCTTAACACCCTTATCGGGAGACAACTTTCACTCCTTGATTTCTTCAGTCACTATCAAAAAATAGTGTTAGTTCTTCTGGGTACTTTAGTCCTGGGCCTTCTTGCCGGAATATACCCTTCTTTTTACATGACTTCTTTCAATATGTCGCGGGTGTTAAAAGGCGGTGTGCATGGCGAAGGCCGTTCAATTTTCAGAAGCGGATTAGTTGTGCTGCAATTTGGGTTGGCGCTTGCCATGATTGTTAGTACACTCATTGTAACACAACAACTGTCTTTTATGAAAAACACTGACATAGGGTTTAATAAAGATGAAATTATGCTGGTGCCCATGAACCGGGAAGCAAACAGCAAGTTTGAAACAATAAAACAAGAGCTGCTAAAAAATTCTATTATTAAAGGCGTTACGGCCAGTGGCCAACGGTTAGGAAACAATTTTCATCAATGGGGTTTTAAAGTAAAGGCAGATACAGGCGTGATGGATATCACACCCAGCAATGTAAATGTGGATTACGATTACCTGAAAGTGTATGGAATCCAGTTAGCGGAAGGAAGGGATTTCTCAAAAGAAATTGCAAGTGACAACGGAAAAGCTTTTATCATCAATGAAACATTTGCCAAAGAGCTTGGGCTAAAAGAAACGGTGGGAACCCCGGCCGGGCATGGTTGGTATGATAATGATTCGCTGGGAACAATCATTGGCGTGGTGAAAGACTTTAATTTCAATTCGCTGCACTACAAAGTAAATACCCTCGAAATGGTTGTTCATCCTGACTGGGGATACGATGAACTGTCAGTAAAAATTGATGGCACCCGTGCTGGAGAAGCAATTGCGTTAGTTAAAGATTTATGGAACACGCAGGTTCCAAGCTATCCCTTCGAATACTCCTTTCTTGACGAACACTTTGAAGTGTTGTATGAATCAGATAAACAAATGAGCGCTGTTGTTTCCATTATGGCTGGTTTGGCGATCTTAATTTCATGCATGGGTTTATTTGGATTGGCCGCTATTACAACCGAAAAGAAAACAAAAGAGATTGGAATCAGGAAAGCATTAGGGGCCAGTGAAGGACAAATC
>CAZNRJ010000365.1:0-4188 GCA_964574945.1 uncultured Ohtaekwangia sp.
ATTTGGTTGCTGAGTATTCAGGTCGGGGCACCCTTAACAGGCTAAACCGAAACCGGGTAACAGTTTGAATAACAGAAATTGTTATATATCTTTGCAGCCCGTTCGAAAAAACGGGTTTGCTTTTTTAAATAAGTGAAATGAAAACAACTGATCCAATAGCAGATTATTTGACCCGGTTGCGTAACGCGATCAAGGCACGCCACCGTGTGGTGGAGGTTCCTGCTTCTAATATCAAGAAGGAGGTCACCAAGGTTCTTTTTGACAAAGGGTATATCCTGAATTATATGTTTGAGGATACCTCGAACAAACAAGGCAATATTAAAATTGCGTTGAAGTATAATCCCGAAACCAAGGAGTCGGCTATTACGAAACTTCAGCGCGTTAGCTCGCCAGGACTTCGTCAATACAAAGGTTCAGATAGCCTGCCGAAGGTATTGAATGGTTTAGGTATTGCCATTCTTTCAACATCGAAAGGTGTGATTACGGATAAAGAGGCGAAAGCTCTTAACGTGGGTGGTGAGGTTTTGTGTTACATCTATTAATTGATCAGTCATGTCACGAATAGGTAGATTACCAATAGCGCTTCCCAAAGGTGTAACATGCACCTTCTCGGACAGCGATCATAAAGTGACCGTGAAAGGTCCAAAGGGTGAATTGAAGCAAGTGATTGACACTGACTTCAAAATTGTACTTGAAGAAGGTACCATTGTTGTTCAGCGCCCAACAGAACAGAAAAGACATAAGGCTATGCACGGATTATACCGCGCATTGATAGCTAATATGGTGGAAGGAGTTAGCACAGGTTATAAGGCTCAGCTTGAGTTAATCGGTGTTGGTTATAAAGCCGTAGCGCAAGGCAACGTACTTGATTTAAGTTTAGGATATTCTCACAGCGTGATCGTGGGTATTCCTCCGGAACTTAAAGTACAAGCCATTCAGGAAAAAGGTCAAAACCCTACTATTATTTTAGAAGGTATTGATAAGCAATTGATAGGACAGGTTGCCGCAAAGATCAAATCGTTGCGTAGCGTGGAGCCTTACAAAGGCAAGGGTATTCGTTTTGTGGGTGAGTATGTTCGTAGAAAAGCTGGTAAAGCAGCTGCTAAATAATAACTGATTATGGCAAACATTAAGGACAGAAGAACCAGGATTAAAAAAGGAATTCGCAAGAAGTTGGAAGGAACCAGCAGCCGTCCGCGCTTGTCAATTTTCCGCAGCAATAAAGTTATCTATGCTCAGCTTATAGATGATTCAAAAGGTCAAACAATCACTGCTTCATCATCCATTGAACTGGATAAAAAAGGTGGTGTGAATATGACTATCTCTAAGAACGTAGGAAAGAAAGTTGCTGAGAAGGCAGTAGCGAGTGGCGTTCAGGAGGTTGTGTTTGATCGCAACGGATATCTTTATCATGGTAACATCAAAGCTTTGGCCGAAGGAGCCAGAGAAGGAGGCTTAAAATTTTAAAGCATGACACAAAGTAACGTCAGCACAGTAAAGGCAAGTGAAATCGACCTAAAGGAAAAGGTGGTTGCCATCCAGCGTGTAGCCAAAGTGGTGAAAGGTGGTAGAAGATTTAGTTTCGCTGCCATTGTAGTAGTTGGAGATGGTAATGGTGTTGTTGGATATGGATTGGGAAAGGCCAATGAAGTAACAGACGCGATCACAAAAGGAATTGACGATGCCAAGAAACATTTGGTAAAGGTTCCCATTATTAAAGGAACTGTTCCTCATGATTCGCTTGGAAAATTTGGAGGTGGTTTTGTTTTATTGAAGCCAGCTTCCCCTGGTACGGGTGTAATTGCAGGTGGTGCTATGCGTGCAGTGTTAGAAAGTGCAGGTATTCATAACGTGTTGGCAAAGTCAAAAGGATCTTCAAATCCGCATAACGTGGTGAAGGCAACTTTTAAAGCATTGACAACTATGCGCGATCCTCAAACTATTGCGCGTAACCGTGGAGTTTCATTGTCTAAAGTTTTTAACGGATAAGAGGTATGGCAAAAGTTAGAATTACTCAAACCCGCAGTACCATTAAAAGACCTGAAACTCAATTGAGAACTATTCAGTCATTGGGATTAGGAAGAGTACACCGCTCTGTCGAGGTAGAATATACTCCTCAGATAAAAGGGATGGTAAATAAAGTAAAGCATTTAGTGAGCGTAACCGAATTATAAGATGAAGCTGCACACACTCAAGCCGGCAGAAGGATCGGTAAAAAACAATAAGCGCCTTGGAAGAGGACAAGGTTCTGGTGGTAGCACTGCCGGTCGCGGTCATAAAGGTGCTCAGTCACGTTCTGGTTATTCCAAGAAATTTGGATTTGAAGGCGGTCAGATGCCGCTTCAAAGACGAATTCCAAAGTTTGGATTTAAGAACAATAACAAAATTTATTTCAAGGCAATCAATTTAGATGCGTTGGAAGAATTAGCTCAAAAAACAAAGGCCCCTGCTATCACTGTGCAAGTGATGATCGACAACGGAATTGTTGGCAAGAAGGACAGCGTGAAGATTTTGGGAAGGGGAGAATTGAAATCAAAAGTAAGTGTAGAAGCTCACGCATTTTCAACTACTGCAACAAAAGCAATTGAAAACGTAGGCGGTACCGCAACAACTGTGAAATAATGAAGCGTTTCTTTACAACCATAAAGAACATTTTTTCGATCGAGGACCTTCGGGTTCGCATTTTGAATACCATTGGATTCCTAATCATTTTCAGGTTAGGATCTTATATTGTATTGCCAGGTGTCGATCCTGTGATCTTAGAACAAATGGGCGGAAACCAGGGTGGTATTTTCGATTTGTTAAATACGTTCCTTGGCGGATCGTTTAGCCGTGCCTCAATTTTTGCATTGGGTATCATGCCTTATATCTCGGCATCTATCGTAGTGCAGTTATTAACGGTTGCAGTTCCTCATTTCACAAAACTTCAAAAGGAAGGTGAAAGCGGTCGTAAGAGGCTTAATCAATTTACACGCATTCTTACCATTATAATTACAGCAGCACAATCTTACGGATACATCAGGGCTACTATTGCTCCTGAAGCATTGCTAAATCCAGGGTTGTTCTTTACAGTTTCTTCGATCATCATCCTGGTTGCCGGTACCATGTTCTGTATGTGGCTTGGCGAAAGAATTACGGATAAAGGAATTGGAAATGGTATCAGCATGTTGATTATGATTGGTATCGTATCCCGTTTCCCGGCAGCTATTTATCAGGAGATTGATGCGAAAGGAATGAACGGTATGCTACTCTTTATTATAGAAGCATTGGCTCTGTTCTTTGTAGTGGTTGGAGTGATAGCGCTTACACAAGCTACACGTAGAATTCCGGTTCAATATGCCAAGCAGGTTGTGGGAAATAAATTGTATGGTGGCAAGCGTGATTTCATACCCCTGAAACTTAATTCAGCAGGGGTAATGCCTATCATCTTTGCTCAGGCATTGATGTTTATTCCTCCGTTGTTGGCCCAGATCTGGCAGGATAGTGACTTAGGTGCCTACGTAGGTTCAACCTTTGCGGATTTTACATCATGGCAATACAACCTTTTGTTCGCCATCTTGATTTTGATCTTCACATTTTTCTATACAGCGATCACCGTTCCATCGAACGACATTGCTGATAATTTGAAAAGAAACGGTGGGTTTGTTCCGGGCATTAAGCCGGGTAAGCAAACTGCTGAGTTTATAGATAGTATTTTATCAAAGATTACTTTACCAGGTGCTATTTTCTTAGCTGCGGTTGCCATTCTTCCTGCATTTGCAGTAAGGGCGGGAATCACACAGAATTTTGCCCAATTCTATGGTGGAACTTCTCTATTGATTTTGGTGGGTGTTGTGTTAGACACGCTCCAGCAAATAGAAAGCTACTTGTTGATGAGGCATTATGAAGGGATGATGAAATCAGGTAGGGTAAAAGGACGTTCTCAGTTTGCTGCGGCTTAAAGTTGAATGATTCGCTACAAGACGACCGAAGAGATTCAGATTATTAGGGAGAGTGCCCAGATTTTAGGAAAGGCACACGGAGAAGTAGCTAAGCGGGTAAAACCGGGAGTGAAAACCAAAGAACTGGATCAGGTTGCCGAGGAGTTTATTCTTGACCATGGAGGTTCACCTTCATTTAAGAATTACCACGGTTTTCCGGCTGCCTTGTGTATTTCGGTTAATGAAACGGTAGTCCATGGGTTTCCGG
>CAZNRJ010000366.1:0-4184 GCA_964574945.1 uncultured Ohtaekwangia sp.
ACGATTTACTGGCATCCGAGGCCAGGCTCAGTTTTTTCGTAGCCATCGCACAAGGAAAGATTCCACAAGAAAGCTGGTTTGCCTTAGGCCGTAGGTTAACTACGGTTGGCAACGCACCCGTTCTTCTTTCCTGGAGTGGCTCCATGTTCGAGTACCTGATGCCTAATTTGGTTATGCCTACGTATGAAAATACACTGCTCGATGAAATGAGCATAGGCACGGTTATGAAACAAATAGAGTATGGAGCGCAGCAGGATGTGCCGTGGGGAATTTCAGAGTCATGTTATAATCTTGTGGATGCTCATCTTACCTATCAGTATAGAGCTTTCGGAGTTCCCGGGCTTGGCTTTAAAAGAGGGTTGGGGCAAGATTTAGTGATAGCGCCTTATGCAACGGTTCTTTCATTAATGGTTGACCCCAAAGCATCATACAATAATTTGATGCGCATGAAAGGAGAAGGATTTGAAGGAGTGTATGGTTTCTATGAAGCTATTGATTACACGCCTAACCGGTTGCTGCGCAGCCAGAAGCATGCAATTATACAAACGTTTATGGCGCATCATCAGGGCATGAGCTTACTTTCCTTAACCTATTTGCTGCTCGATCAGCCCATGCAAAAAAGATTTGAGGCCGATACACAATTTCAAACTGCTTTATTGCTTTTGCAAGAACAAGTTCCAAAGTCATCAGGGTTTTATGTTGGATCATCTGATCATGAAGATGTAGTTCCGGTACCGGTAACTTCTGAAATTCGGTTTATTAAAACGGCTCATACTCCCGTTCCGGAAGTACAATTGCTTTCCAATGGACGTTACTTTGTTATGCTTACGAATGCCGGTGGCGGCTATAGCCGTTGGAAAGAAACGGCTGTTACACGCTGGCGCGAGGATAGTACACGAGACAATTGGGGAACATTTTGTTACATCAAAGACCTCGATAAAAATGAATTTTGGTCAACCGCTCACCAGCCAACGCTAAAAGAAGCTGATCATTATGAAGCTGTTTTTTCGCAAGGGAAAGTTGAGTTTCGAAGAAGGGATGATAAAATAGAAACGTACACGACAGTCGTTGTATCTCCTGAAGATGATGTTGAAGTAAGACGGATTCATCTTACGAATCATTCAGATGCCAAACGAAAACTGTCGGTAACCAGCTATGGAGAAGTAGTATTGGCGACTTCTTCAGCAGATGATTCTCATCCGGCCTTTAGCAATCTTTTTGTTCAAACGGAAATCAATGAACATCAGCACGCTATTATTTGTACGAGAAGACCACGATCAAGAGAAGAACGCCCACCGTGGATGTTTCATCTTATGAAGATTGATGGTATCAATACCAAAGAGGTATCGTACGAAACAGATAGAAGTAAATTTATTGGGCGTGGGAATACACTCGTACATCCGCATGTGATGGATGAAGCCAACTCACTTTCGCGTTCGCAAGGTTCTGTATTAGATCCCATTGTTTCTATTCAATATGCATTAACACTGGGTTCGGGTGAATCGGTCATTATAGATATGGTGACGGGTATTGCAGATACTCAGGAGCTAAACCAACATTTGATTGATAAATATCAGGATCGGCATCTGCGTGACAGGGCGTTTGATTTATCGTGGACGCATAGCCAGGTTTTATTAAGACAGATAGGAGCCACGGAAGCCGATGCGCAGTTGTATGGAAAACTTGCCAGTTCCATATTATATCTGAATCCTGCCTTGCGTGCTCAACCCAGTATGGTATTAAGAAATCAGCGGCAGCAATCTTCCTTATGGAGCTATTCAATCTCGGGCGATTTGCCAATTGTGTTGCTGATTATTTCAGATTCTGAAAACATTTCAATTGTTAAGCAACTCATTAAGGCAAAAGCATACTGGCAAATGAAAGGCCTTGCTGTTGATCTCGTTATTCTCAATGAAGATTCAGGCGGATACAGACAGGTGTTGCAGGATCAAATTCAGGGACTGATTGCAGCGGGCATTGGTGTAACCACTTCCGAAAAACAAGGACGAATTTTTGTCAGACCTATTGATCAGGTAATTGCCGAAGATCGGATTTTGTTTCAGGCCGTTGCCCGTATTATTATCTCTGACAAGAAAGGAACATTGGAGGACCAGGTAAATAAGCGACCCACGTTAAAGCCGGCCATTTCAAAGTTGATTGCAACTTCGCGCTATGCAGGGCTTGAACAAAATGTACAACTTCCTGATGACCTTCAGTTCTTTAATGGGAATGGCGGCTTTTCAGCAGATGGAAAAGAATATGTAATCCTATCGGGAAAGAAAAAACGCACCCCGCTTCCATGGATTAATGTACTCGCCAATCCAAAATTTGGAACCATAATTTCCGAAAGTGGTTCCTCGTACACGTGGTTTCAGAATGCACATGAGTACCGGCTTACGCCCTGGAAAAATGATCCGGTTCTCGATAACAGTGGCGAAGCCTTTTACATTCGCGATGAAGAGAGCGGACGATTTTGGTCACCGATGGGACTTCCAACGCTTGGCCAATCTTCTTGCATCACCAGGCATGGGTTTGGGTACAGCAGTTTTGAATATGCAGAAGACGGAATTCATTCTTACGTAAATGTTCATGTTGATATTGAAGCACCGATAAAATTAGTAACCATTACGGTTACTAATAAATCGAACCGCCCGCGTAAACTTAGCGGTACCGGCTATATCCAGTGGATTTTGGGAGAACTAAGATCAAAATCTGTTATGCACATTTCTACTGAGTTTGACGCGATTAATAAAGTGCTGATCGCGCGAAACCGGTTCAATTCTGATTTTCAAAACTATGTAGCGTTTTTTGAAGTTGATAATTCAAACTTTTCCTATACCACTGATCGTACTGAATTTATTGGTCGCAATGGCACGCTTCAAAATCCGGAGGCTATGGGCCGCACACACCTTTCAGGTAAGTCGGGTGCATGCCTGGATTCCTGCGCGGCCATGCAAGTTCTTTTTGATCTGGAGCCTGGAGGGGAACAAAAAATTGTTTTTAAGATTGGAGCCGGAAAGGATTTGCAGGAGGCATTGTCTACCATCAAACAATTTAAACCAGCCACGTCCACAGATCAGTCACTAAATCATGTTAAAAAATTCTGGAATGAAACCTTAAATACCATTCAGGTAAATACGCCTGACCCCTCTGTTAATATTTTGGCAAATGGCTGGTTGTTGTATCAGGTGCTTGCATGCAGACTTTGGGGGCGTAGTGGTTTATATCAATCGGGTGGGGCCTTTGGTTTTCGCGATCAGTTGCAAGATGTGCTTGCTCTTATGCACGCGCAACCTGAATTAACACGACAGCAAATTTTGGTTTGCGCATCACGGCAATTTAAAGAAGGTGATGTTCAGCATTGGTGGCATCCGCCTACCGGCAGGGGAGTAAGGACTCTATGTTCGGATGATTTTTTGTGGTTGCCCTTTGTTACCAGTCGCTATGTAAACACTACGGGTGACTTAACCGTGTTGAATGAACAAGTCTCTTACCTTCAGGGGCGAAAGTTAAATCTTGAAGAAGAATCATATTATGATTTGCCAATCCTTTCAGACGATCGGGCAACAGTATATGACCATTGCAAAAGATCCATTGAAAATGCACTGCGTTTTGGAAGTCATGGTTTGCCACTCATGGGTTCTGGCGATTGGAACGATGGAATGAATATGGTGGGCATTCATGGAAAAGGAGAAAGTGTTTGGCTTGCATTTTTTCTTTACGATGTCCTGAACCGGTTTATAAAAGTGGCTACCCATCAGGGAGATCTTGAATTTGTTAGTGAATGCGAAAAACAAGCATCTCTGTTAGTAAAAAATATTAATGTCCATGCGTGGGATGGTGAGTGGTACAAGCGGGCATACTTCGATGATGGCACACCGCTCGGCACAAAAATTAATGATGAATGTAAAATAGATGCCATTTCTCAAAGTTGGTCGGTGCTGTCCAATGGTGGCGAACCCGATCGATCGATCACTTCAATGAAGGCAGCAAACAAATTTCTAATCAATCGCGATAAGGGAATAATTCAATTGCTGGAACCACCTTTCGATGTCTCGGAACTCAATCCGGGTTATATAAAAGGCTATGTTCCAGGCGTTCGCGAAAACGGGGGCCAATATAGTCATGCTGCTATTTGGATGGTGATGGCATTCGCTAAGTTGGGCGATCACGAAAAAACTTCG
>CAZNRJ010000367.1:0-4168 GCA_964574945.1 uncultured Ohtaekwangia sp.
CAAAAGCACGCCAGATAACTACGCCACCATGAGGTTGAACAGCAGCAGCCAGCATATTGGCGCCATCCGCATGGGTGCGCTTATAATTTTGAGGCCCGGGCTGTCCTTCTGAATTTGCTTTGACTAAAAAGCCTCCAAAGTCGGGGATGAATTTATAAATCTCATCTGCCTTCTTGTTCCACCATTGTTGTACTTCCGCATCCAATGGATCAGCCGTCTTCAATCCTCCTAATTCAATCGGTGCACTGAAACGAGCGGTGAGGTACACTTTTATTCCGTACGGTCTGAATACATCGGCAAGAGCTGCTACTTTTTTTAAATAATCGGGTGAAAGCACTTTTGCATTAGCGTTCACATTAGTTAGCGCTGTGCCATTAATTCCAACAGAAGCATTGGCACGAGCGTAGTCGATGTAGCGTTGATCAATAACACCCGGAAGTTTATGCCAGTTCCATAATGAGAATCCTGCATAGCCGCGTTCAACAGTTCTGTCAAGATTATCCCAATGATTCAACATCCTGATTTTAATCTTTGGGGATTCAGCAATAGAAAGGTTGCTGATGCTTTGTCCTGTTTGAATTAACCTAAGGAAATGAAACACACCATATAAAACACCAACATCTTCCTGCGCGGCAATCACAATTACCTGTTGCTTTCCACGCTTCACTGTTTGAATGATATAGCCTTCATCACCTGTTGCAAATGTTTTAGTGTTGCCTAACAATTGACTGACCCCTTGCGATTGAAACTTTCCACAAACGATCAAGCCACTTTGGGTTGAGATTGTCTTTACATCAATAATAGAATACCCCAACAAACCATTAAGCCCTTTATGAAGTTCGTTATTTGCAACCGCGAGCGTGGGACTCGTTGTTTCTAACCAAAGGTTCTTAACCTGTTTCTTATACTCAGCGATTTTTTTCTCATTGGCAAGCTTAGCATAGCGAAGCCACAAATCATATCCATTTTCAGATTTACCAGAGGTAGAAACAGTGAAAAGTAAAATGAAAAAAAAGGAGCGGAGGTAACGCACGATTTTGGAATTTAAACTGATGGCTGGATATTAATTAGGCGTAATGGTTTGGATAGTGCCATCCGGATTGTACTTCAACTCAGTTACCTTAACATTACGCAAATGAGTTTTTCCTGACAGACGGGCATCATGATAGAATAAATACCATTTGCCATTCACTTCAATAATAGAGTGATGGTTGGTCCAGCCTTCCACCGGCTTAAGCACAATGCCTTTATAGGTAAAAGGTCCGTAAGGAGAATCACCAATAGCATAACAGATATTGTGTGTATCACCGGTTGAGTATGAGAAGTAATATTTGTTCTGGTATTTATGCACCCACGCAGCTTCGAAAAAGCGTTTATCATTTTGGCCTTCCGTAAAAAGATTACCCTGCTCATCCACTAATTTCACTTCTTTCACGGGTTCCGCAAATTTTTTCATGTCAGCGGAAAGCTTTGCAACACGCGGAAGAACGGCTTGTTCTTCAGGCTTGCGCAATGCACCATTTTCGTCATATTTGTTATTGTTCCAACGCTGCAGTTGTCCGCCCCAGATGCCACCAAAGTACATGTAAAAACTTCCGTCATCATCTTTAAACACAGCGGGGTCAATAGAGTAACTTCCTGCTATCGGTTCTTTTTCAGCAACAAACGGGCCTTCAGGCTTTTCACTTATGGCTACTCCAATTTTAAACACATCTTTTTTGTCCTTTACAGGGAAGTATAAATAGTATTTATTGTTTGCAAAGGCTGCATCCGGTGCCCACATTTGCCGGCCTGCCCAGGGAACATCGGCAATGGTTAAGGCCACACCATGGTCTGTTACTTTGCCGCCCACAGCATCTAATGAAAGCACATGGTAATCGCGCATATCAAAGTGATCGCCCAGGTCATTTTCGGGAGTACCGGCCTCAATATCGTGCGAAGGATATATATAAATGCGATTGTTAAATACGTGTGCGGATGGATCAGCGGTGTAGAAGTCACTTATTAAAGGTTGAGATGCAGCGGGTGTAAAATCCAGTGAGTCGACCGGCTCTTGTGCTTGTTCCGCTTTTTTTGTTCCACAACCGGTAAACAGCAGTATCGCTATTGATAACATGAAAATGGATGACGCGATTTTTTTCATAAGGCTTAATTTTAAAATAGTTTTTTGGTTTTTCTGATTCATTAAAGGTCTTCAATTTCCTCATTCAAGAGGGGATTGAATACCCTAATTTGCAAATAAATTTTAAAGAATCATCTTTTTTGTTTTGAGGGCCTGGTAGGCAAGTCAGCAGTCTGATAGATGAATTTGACCGGACTTCAGGGTTGAACCCGGGAACTATTCAGGGATATTATTAAGGCACCAATACTAAGGGCACACTAACCTTTGAGATTAACTCATCCAATGCTTCTTTGTTTCCCGGTATTTTTTTGTCAATGATTAATAAATCAATCGTCTGCTTCTTAATCAAATCTTCAATCCGGTGAACCACAAAGCCTACTTCTAATTTAAATTCATAGGATACTCCGTTCCCATTTAAAATTTCCTTTTCAAACCGTTTAAAATTATCAATGGCCTCTGCTTCCATTTTTTTCTTGAACCCAATGGCTTCATCAAAAGGCATTTTAATAAGCCGAAACGTATAAAGAATTGTAAGGTGAGCTTTTAATTGCTTTGCGAGCATCGCTGCCCATCTTAAGGCATCGCGCGATGAATCTGAAAAATCAATGGCACACAAAATTTGAGTCATGTAGGACGGGTTCAGGATACGAACATACCTGGTTGCCTGAGTATGCGAACCATATATCGGTCAACCTGCCAACTGATTTTTATCAGGTTTCGCAGACTGTTTTTTGTATAAATTGCGGAATCGATTCACCTGCATCCATACCTTTTGCATCCAATGATGCCTTTCGCGAGATCTTTCATAGCATGTCGGAAGGTATTATTATGGTGGATGAATCGGGGAAGATTATCCTTTCCAACCCGATTGCAGAAAACCTGTTTGGTTATGAAAAAAACGGATTGAACGGGTTAACCATGGAGAATTTACTCCCGGAACGTTACCGGGGCAATCATGGTAAGTTAAGGGCAGGATATAATTCTCACCCGGAGCCGCGAAGAATGGGTGTGGGGCGGGATTTAACTGCATTGAGAAAAGATGGGTCTGAGTTTCCTGTAGAAATCAGTTTGAGTTTTACGCGACTGCAAGGCCAGCTTTTGGTGATGGCCTTTGTGAGTGACATTTCGCAACGGAAAAAATCCGAGGACGCTTTAAAACGAAGTGAAGAACAATTAATTGTTTATGCCGCTGAGTTGGAGAAGAAAGTTCAAATGCGAACAGAGGCATTGAACTCATCTGTAAAGGAATTGGAAGAAGAAGTAAGGGAGCGCAAGAAAGCGGAAGAAGAGGCGCACAAGGCGCTTGAGAAAGAACGTGAGCTTAATGAATTAAAATCTAAATTTGTTTCCATTGCATCCCATGAGTTTCGCACCCCGCTCAGTACGGTCCTGAGTTCTACATCACTGATTAACCAATATAATGACCTTGGAGATCGCGATAAAGTGAGTAAGCATGTGAAACGAATTAAAAATTCAGTTAATCATCTCACCTCTATTCTCAATGATTTTCTTTCGCTTGGCAAACTGGAGGAAGGAAAAATTGACTTGCAGCGGGATTATTTTAGTCCGCGTGAATTTTTGGATGAAGTAAAAGAGGAACTTGGATCAATCTTGCAAGGCGGTCAGCACCTGCACATCGAGTGTGAAGCTGCTTCGATTATGGGGTATTCAGATGTGCGTATCCTTCGCAATATCTTTTTTAACCTTGTTTCAAATGCAAGCAAATATTCCGGTGCCGGAAAAAGTATCTACCTTTCTTGCTCGCATGATGATAACTATCTTACGTTTAAGATTCGCGATGAAGGAATCGGGATTCCCCTGCCTGATCAAAAGCACATGTTTGAACGATTTTTCAGGGCCAGTAATGCAGGCCAGGTGCAAGGCACCGGCCTGGGACTAAACATTGTTAAGCGGTATACAGATTTGTTAGGAGGAACGATCACTTTTACCAGCGAAAGCGGCAAAGGCACTATTTTTACTTTAGCAATACCAATTGAATGAAAAAGATATTATTAATAGAAGATAACCCCGAGGTAAGGGAGAATA
>CAZNRJ010000368.1:0-4162 GCA_964574945.1 uncultured Ohtaekwangia sp.
AATGAAAAGAAAAACAACTTGAAAACAACATGTCACTCCGAATATGGTAAGCTTAAATCGGTTTTTATAAAAAAACCGGAGACGGCTTTTGTAAACGAACAGCAAATAAGTAATCAGTGGAAAGAATTAAATTTTCTGGGTAAACCTGATTTCGCAAAAGCAATTGAAGAATATATAGAGTTTGAAAAAACGTTAAGAAGGAGCGGGGCAAGCATTTCGTACTTTCCGGTAGATTCAAATGTTACTATGGATTCCATTTATTGTCGCGATGCTTCCATTGCTACAGACTTTGGGATGATCCTCTGCAACATGGGAAAGGCACAGCGAAAAAATGAACCTGAGGCCGAACGACTTGTGTTCGAACAAAATCAAATCAAAATTTTAGGTGCCATAAAATCACCGGGTACTTTGGAGGGCGGAGATGTTGCCTGGATAGATGCTAAAACCCTTGCCGTAGGGCACACTTACCGCACCAACGAAAATGGGATCAATCAACTCAAGCATTTGCTGGAGCCATTGGGTGTTACTGTGTTGGTTGCACCGATGCCACATTATAAAGGCCCTTCTGATGTTTTTCATTTAATGTCGGTATTGAGTCCGGTTGGTAAAGATCTGGCAGTCGTTTACTCATCGCTTATGCCCATCTCATTTCGAAATATATTATTGGACAGGGGATTTTCATTTGTTGAAGTACCTGATTCGGAATGGGATTCCATGGGCTGCAATGTACTGGCTATTGCACCACGCGAAGTTGTTATGGTGAAAAGAAATCCAATAACAAAACAACGATTGGAACAAGCCGGTTGTATTGTTTGGGAATATGATGGAAATGAAATCAGTGTAAAAGGCGGAGGCGGGCCAACGTGCCTCACCCGGCCGATAGACCGCATTGTTTGATTATTGAATTTTAAATCTGAAATTGAATTCATGGAAACATTTTTGAATTTCTTTGAAACCATGCCCACCTGGCAACGTGCTGCGTGGATATTCATTTGCCTGTTTGTGTGCTGGATATTAGAGGGCAGTTTCCCATTGTTCACCTTCAACTATAAAAAGTGGAAACATGCCGGTGTTAATTTTGTATTCCTGTCCACTACCATGATCATCAATGTGGTTTTTGGAATTGCGACAGTAGGTGTTTTTGTTTGGATTGAATCTAATCATTTTGGATTAACCTATTTAGTGGATTGGCCGATCTGGGTGGAGTTGCTCCTGTGCATTCTCATCTTTGAACTGATGGCGCAGTACCTGGTTCATTTCTTATTGCACCGGGTAAAGTGGATGTGGAAGTTTCACATGATCCACCACAGCGATACCCATTTGGATGCAACATCCGGCACGCGTCATCATCCGGGTGATTTTGCGATGCGCGAGGTTTTTGCATTGGGTGCAGTGGTGGTTACAGGTGCACCCGCAGGCTATTACTTTTTTTATAGAATCTGCACGGTTTTCTTTACCTATTTCACACACGCAAACATCTACTTACCGGTCTGGATTGATAAACCGTTAAGTTATATTTTCATTACACCCAATGTTCATAAATTTCACCATCACTATGAACGGCCGTGGACGGATACGAATTTTGGTAACATCTTTTCTATTTGGGATCGTCTCTTCGGCACGTTTGTGTATGACGATCCAAAAAAAATTAAATACGGATTGGATGTTCTTGATAGCTCAAAAGATGAAGACATTGGCTATCAGCTCAAATTACCTTTTGATAAATCGGTCAAGACCGATTATTAGGATATACTGCAATAGGGGCGCTCAGGCATGCATCCGGAATATTAAATGCATCGGTTAGCGGTACGGCATCTTGCCTTATATCCCAACAAAGTTGATTCACTAACTTGCGAACGGCTTTTGTTTTCACACCCTCCATGTAACCTTGTTCAAGGTACCAACCTTTATTTTTTTCAATCTGCGAAAGCGCAAACAAGTCGCATAGCTTTTTGAGTACGGCCTTGCACCCTGCATCGTTGGTAGCTTCCACTTGCTCAATAAACTTTTCTAAAATAATTCGCTCAATGTAAGCAAACCCAACCTGCACCAAATGTTGCTGGCAAACATTAAAGGCGTCAAACGAATCCATGCCGCTATCGATATGCCTTTTTATTCGCCTGGCAGCGGATGTGAGAATATCCCGTTCGCGGTATTTAAATGCGCCTAACTGAAATTCCGGATCCAATAAATGTTTTTCATCGGTGTTGCGAACTATAATAGGATTCAATTCGGTAATCGTTGTTTTCGCCTGATCGGTTATATAATTCAAAATAGTAAACACATTCATGTTGCTGAACTCCTGCCTGAATTCAGTAAGCCGGCTTTTAGCCACCAGCTGCATCAACACGGTATTGTCGCCTTCAAACGTGGTGTAAACATCCGTATCATTTTTCAAGACTTCGATCCGGTTCTCAGACAGATACCCCTTGCCGCCACAACATTCGCGGCACTCTTGCAGGGTAGCGGTTGCGTTCCAGGTAGCAAAAGATTTTAATCCAGCGGCCAATGCTTCAATCTCTTGCATGTCTTCTTCTTTTCTGTTGAGGAAGCGGTTGGTAAGGTATTGAAGTGCAAAATGCAGTGCATACGCGTTCGCAAGCAAAGGCATTAACCTTCGTTGATGGGTTCTGTAGTTTAAGATGGGAACTTCACTTCCGCCTTCAGGTCCAAATTGCCTGCGCTGATCGCCATACCGGATAGCAATGGTTAATCCTGATTTTGATGCCGCGTTTCCTGACCGTGGTATCCCAATGCGACCACCCACCAACGTTCCAAGCATGGTAAAAAACCTTCGGTTATCACTGGCGATCGGACTTTCAAATTTACCTTCCTCATTAACAGAAGCAAACCGATCGAGCATGTTTTCTACAGGAATCACAACGTGATTAAAGTAGATTACTCCATTGTCCACGCCATTCAATCCCATCTTTCGGCCACAGTCCTTAATTTTAATACCAGGCAGTACCTTTCCTTTTTTATCCCGCAAAGGAACAACAAAGGCACTTACACCATAATCTTTGTCATCAATAATCAGTTTGGCAAATACCGTTGCCATTTGCCCGTGGACAGCTGCATTACCTATATACTCTTTACGGGCAAATTCATGGGGTGTATGAATTTTGATTGTCTTGGTTGGATGATCGTAGGTAGCAGTTGTTTCAATGCCCTTCACATTCGAGCCATGATTGGTTTCAGTCATCGCAAAGCAACCTGGTAATTCTAACGTACCAATATCTTTCAAATATTTTTTATGATGCTTTTCGGTACCAAGAAAATAAACGCTCATGCCCCACAATCCGAATTGAACTCCGAACTTTATTACGAGACTTAAGTCATGATAACTTAATGTTTCCATGATGGCAAAGTAGGCGGCCATATCGCCACCACCACCACATTCTTTACGATAACCCATGGCGCCAAATCCCTGGTCGGCCAAAAACTTACACCATTGCAATACGCGTGCACGGTACAAATCAAGGTCGCCCGGGCTTACATACTGAAACTCAGGATCAGAAATTAATGTCTTTACTTTTCTGATAATTTCTTCATGCTCACCATCCAAAATTTTAGTTAGCTCGTTTACTGAGAAATTTTGCTGAGTAGTTTGCTCTGAAGTTATGGTTTTGCGATTGGGCTGAAAAGAGTAACCCGCTTCATGACTGATAACGCCTAATGCAGATTCAATTTTTTCCAGCGTGGGTCTTGCCTTGGTTAGTGTTTCGTGGTTGGTTCCATTTCCATGGCTGTGAAGGTCGGACAATCGAATCCCTAAACTCACCAATGTTTCTTTTGAGTTGACTTTATCGGTCACTTCACTGATGGCAGATCGCCAGCTCATTAACTCATCGACTGATGGGGGATTGGCAGGGTTAATTTTAGATGATAAGAATTTGCGTTCCTCTTCTGTTAACCAGGACTGACTTTCAATTAAACCCTCGAGTGTTGATACCTCGCTGGGAGTTAAGATGGAATCCGACCATACAGTATAAAGGATGGGGACAAATACCAATAACATAGGATTGGCCCTGGCTAACGTTGAGTCTATCATGGTAGGAAGAGTTTAGTGTTAAAGATGCAATACAAGTTTAATGAAATATTCCGGCACTTTTTATGGGGATTATATTGACTCAATTCATTGAATTCTTTGAAAAGAGATGCT
>CAZNRJ010000369.1:0-1675 GCA_964574945.1 uncultured Ohtaekwangia sp.
GCAGGAGTTTATAGGTACACCTGAATATATTCAGCACAAAGAAGCCCGCTTTCCCAAAGCCGATTTGGAAATACCTGTTCCAGAGAATGAAGCTTTCGTGCTAAACGATCCGCAGATCAGGGCAGATTTCAGGAAACGCTATGAAGGGACTGCCTCACTCTATTACAAGGGCCAGCCTGATTTTGATGAATTACTGGAAAGAATAAAAAAGTATCTCTATCTTCTTTGACCCACACCGCTACAAAATCGGAGAAGATTTCTTCGCCTTACCGATCACCGCTTCCAGCGCATCATCCGCATCCTGATGGATAAAATTCGCCTGATAGCCGATAGTCGTGGACACGTTAGAATGACGATACAGCTTTTGTAACATCTGAATGGGAATGGCATCACCGGCCATCCCGCCAAACGTATGACGGGCAATGTGCATCGTCAGCTTGTGATTGATCCCTGCGGCTGGAGCCACATGGAGGCGCAGGATTTTATCCAGTGCGCTTGTTTTAAAAGCAATCGTGCGCTGGGCTACGAATTCATCCGTGAGGTCAACACCTTTCAGCTCAGGAAAAATCAGATCGTCTTTGTTTTCCTTGAATTGCTCATAATACTTTAAAATTTGGACAGCCTGTTCAGGAATTTTCAGTGATCCAGCCTTGTCATTCTTTCCCATGGAATAATGCAAGCGATAATTCTGAAAGTCCGACCAGCGCAGACGTAAGATATCCGACACGCGCATTCCGGCGAAATAGAATGAGAACAGCCATAGTTTCCGCGCGTGGTCATGGCGCGGGTCTTCCAATGTTAGTGCTTCGAGGCTGGCAACATCTTCGGGCGAAATCCCAGCTTTCTTTGATTCAGGAAATTTGATTTTCACGCCATGATCCCCGCCGAAAGGCGATTGCTCTTTGGTGATAAGATTATTCCTGCGAGCATGGGCAAAGACGGAACGGATTGTCACAAGGTGATTGACAATCGTACGTTCGCCAATAGGCTTTTTAGGTTTTTTTATTTTCTTGCTGAATTTACCGACATGATATGTTTTCAGGAATGTTTGAAACCTTCCCAGCAATCCAGCGTTAATATCAGAAAAGGCGATGTCCTCATTCTTGAGAAATTCCCTGAAATGCCCGATACGCGGCTTATCCGCAGTGTATTGATTATACTTCCCCGCACTTTTCAGATTTTCTAAGTAATCCTGTGCCTGTGGAAAGAATGTTTCGGCTACGGACGGTTTGACTTTTTGCCTTACCGCTTTTGCGGTTGCCGTTATTTTTTTGGTTTCAACTTCCAGCGCACTGTCACTTGCTTCCGCCAGCTTCTTGAAAAGAAAATTATTGAGACGTGTAGAATTGGGATGCGACTTCCTGATCTTCTGTTCATCCGCATTCCAATCCTTAGGATGGACACTATAGTTTAGATAGATGTAAGAGGTCTTGCGGTCTTTCGTAATACGGATTGCAAGTGGGTATGTTCCATCCTGCTTTTCTTCTTTGCGAAGAACGATTTTGATTGAAGCCATGTAGAAAGTTACTACAACAATACTACAACATTTTGCGATTTACCTAGTTTCCTTTAAACCCACACAAGAAAAATAATGCTGATAATCAGCAATTAACGCGCATTAAAAACCATGTAAGACCAATATAATAAAGACTGAAAATCCTTGTGTCGCCGGTTC
>CAZNRJ010000369.1:1685-2121 GCA_964574945.1 uncultured Ohtaekwangia sp.
AGCCTTTAAGTTGAAAAACTTGAAGGCTTTTTTCTTTTTGGATCGAGCATAGGTCGAACATTTTGGCGCAATCTCTCCCCTATCGGGAACTATTTCTTATTTAGAAGTTCGGCTAAAAACTTTGCAAAAGCAGATATGTCTTGTTCTGTACTGGCTCTCTCTAATGCTTCCATGTAGTCATTGTGTCTTTCCAGAGGAATAACGGTCCATGGATAACCGCCGGAAGCCATCATCATATTCATTAGAAAACGCCCTGTTCTGCCATTTCCATCCATATACGGATGAATATAGACAAACACAAAATGTCCTAACACAACACGGACAGCCGCGTTTTCTTCCTGTTTTAGTAATTCAAAAAATGCAGGCATTAAATCCCGAACCGCATCAGGATGGGGAGGAACGTGTTTCGAGCGACGAATATAAACAGGATGATGGC
>CAZNRJ010000369.1:2131-4127 GCA_964574945.1 uncultured Ohtaekwangia sp.
GTAACCTGCTAAATCCGAAGCCCGTAAAATACCCGCTGTTACACTCGGTGCAAACATTTCTCTATACCATGTGATATGATCCCGATCTGCAACTGCTCCTGCATTTTCATTATTCAATATTCTTTCAAGACTTTTTTGTACGGCCTGATAAGCTTGCCAATAGCCCCTGGCCGCCATTGCATCACGGTGCTGTTTGTCTTGCTCATTCTTTTCGGGCTCCCAGGAACCACTACGAACACGTTCTATGAGCTCGGGACTAACCCGATATCCCTCAATAGAAAGTGAGTTATAGGCGTCGTTCACATAGTTATCTGCAACCTGTTTCAGATAAGCCTTTTTATCAACCGGCAATCCTTTGGCTTCGGGGAATATTTCAATAACAACCCCCCGCATATCCTGCCACATAAGGTACAAACGATTGACATAGGGAGATATTTCACGCGGAGATAGAACAATTGAACTTTGCGCCTCAAACGGATCTGTTTCCTGTATCGTATAGCCAGCCGTTTTCATACCATTGGTAATATCGTCTGCAATTCGGGTGCGTCCGATATTTCTGAATGCCCCACTCAATCTTGCTGCAATCGTGCTATGTCCGCTATCAAGCAGAGAGGGCAGGATTTCAGAAGCATCTCTTACCATTGCAAGAGCCGCCCTTGCATCGGTAGAAGAACGGATATAAAAATCTTTTGAACAGTAGATCAGGGCAGCCGGTAAAGAAAAAATCCTTAATCCGTTCTCATCTGTGACAATATCAGCGCGGTTTGGAATAGTAGCCCTTACCTCCAGTATGGACGTATCAAAGATCAAATGTGTTATTCCGTTTTTTGCTTGATTGGCTCTTACAAAAAGTTGTGTAGGAACAGTTTTATTGCCTGCATGAAGTTGTAATGATTGCCCGGGAGATAAGCACCAGTCTTGCCCGAACCTTTCCGTTAAATAAGCAGCGCAAAAACGCCAATAAGAGGTAAACCATGCCGTGCTTTCTCCGGCAGTTTCATCCGGACGAGAAGGAATATACCATCCTCTTAGCACTTCTTGTAAAAATCCTGCCTGTACTAGGCGTACACGATGTGTCCGTGTTAAATCAGCAGAACGAATGGCAATAATGCCCCGATCCTGTATCTGTTTCAGAATTTCTAAAGAGGAAGCCAGTTTTTCAGAGGGTGTTGCCATAATTAACTCCTTTGGTTACAAAAATAACCATTAGTTTTTAGTGTTATGCCAAAATTAGTTTTTAATGTCATTCAATTATTAGTTTTAGCGTTGTTTTGATCATTAGTCTTTAATGTCAATTTAATATTAATCGGTTGATTATAATACGTTTGCATTATTATAAAACAGCTCTTCTCAGGCAATTTTATCTGCTTGTTTTTAATTTTTAGCAGTTTGTTTTGATGGATATCAAGTATCCTGTATGGATGCGTATCATCAATATACATGGGCATTTCCAACACCGCGCCGTTTTCTTTTATCGTCATGCATACACGCTGTCCTGCTGATAGTACAAAATACCACCTCTTCAGGGAAGATGAAATGACCGCGATCCACTGGGGGACGGTATATCATTCACAAAGAATGCAGTTAATACCTGTTCTCTGTTTTCATGGAGTGGCCGGTATTATTCCCAAAAACTATTGCTGATAAGCGTCAAAAACCAAAGGGTTTTGTTCTGTTGACAGGAATAGGTGTTTATACTCATTTTATCAAGATGCGTATTCGCACGCTGTTGCTGCATGTGAACGGGAGATAGTTTTGCATGATGTCGTTTTAAGCACATATCCAATAGTATATTCTAAAAATATTTTATTACTTAAAAATTGATAACCAATAAAAAAGTTTTAGTAAGAAATTTTAGGGGAACGCTGAAAACCTGTTCAGAGTAAGCAAAAAACAAAAACTATGACTATTTTAAGGACATTATTTATTGTTTTACAATTTGTTTTAAATTTCTTTTTTTCTTCAGTCATCAATAATGAAAAACCGTCATTATCCA
>CAZNRJ010000370.1:0-4101 GCA_964574945.1 uncultured Ohtaekwangia sp.
AATTTTTAAACATAAGGGTTCGTTATGGTGTTATGATGCAAAAATTAACGAACAGGTTGCATCCGCTCTTTTAAAAAAACAGGGGTTCGGTAGGTATGCGTTAGACGCGCAGGCCCATATTTATGTTACACCTAACCCTACAATTTTTATTCGTCACGGAGCGTCTTTGTTGGATTTAAGGAAGCTGTGCTTATTGTTTTATAGCCAACTGCTATAATGGCGATCAGCACCATCGACAAAACAGAAATGCCTAAGCTTATTAAGTCAAGACTTTTATAGTATTCCCAAATTGAATCCATCAACCAATCTGTAGCAAAATATCCCAACGTTCCACCGAGCACAGTAGCAATACCAAGATTAACTACAAACTCAAAATTTATTACGCCTGCAATGTTTGCAATGGAAGCACCCAGCACTTTCCGAATGCCAATCTCCTTCATCTTCTTTACAATATTGAGAGATACTAATGTGTACAATCCAATACCCGTCATCAGCGCCCCGAAAAATCCAAGAAAACCAAACATCGTTACAATGTTATTGTTAATGTCATTTGTTTCTTGCAACTCACTGTCTATCATTTGACCATTGTATTGAGTATTAGGGAAAACTTCCTTCCATTTTTTCTCCATATACTCATTTACCTGCGAAATCTTTTTGGGCTCCATTTTCACAACAAGCTGTTGGTATTTATCGGGTGAAGTATAACGAATCATCAAAGGCTGGATAGGCGCCCACAAAGCCCTTGCATATACATTTCGCACTACCCCAACAACATACAATTGAACCGTATCCATCCAAACTAAACGTTTACCAATTGGATTGTCCGTCCAGCCAAATTGCTTTACCAGCTCTTCAGTGACAAGTACAGACTCTTTTCGATCCGTCTCTGAATCTTTCTGGAATTTTCTTCCGGCAATCAACGTCATGTCCATTGCTTCAAAGTAGTTATCCCCTACATCCATGATATCCACTTCCCTTTCCACCGACTCAAATTTTACCGGATCGTTATACCATGCATTTGCAATATGATGCCTGGTGCCGGCAATCAATTCAATATCCACGTTTGATGACAATGCATCGCGATAGGTATTGAAGGCGCCTTCATTATTCACCCAGGTTGAAATCACACCATGTGTTGCAAACCCTAAATCATATTCTCTCTGGTATTTACCATTTTGGTAAAAAGCAAAACTCATAATGATCATCAATAACGAAATAAGAAATTGACCGCCCAATAAGATCCGGGTAAACCAATTGGTACCTCCAAATCGTGCCTTTCCTTTCAGGATACTCACCGGCTCAAAAGAGGTTATATAAAAAGAAGGATATGAGCCGGCAATAAAAGCCGTTGCAATTAAGAGGATAAAAATGAATGCTAAGAATCCAAGGTTCTCAGAATAATTAAGGTTTAGCTCAAGCCAGGGCCACAAAGAATCATACGTTGGCACCAGCCATTCCGCTATCAGTAAACCTGCTGCCAGTCCTAATATGCAAAGGATCAGGTTTTCACCCATAAATTGGGCGACTAACTGACTGCGCATTCCGCCCATTACTTTTCTAACTCCAATTTCTTTTAACCGTCTGCTTGAAATTGCAATTGACGTGTTTGTAAAATTGAAGCAGGCAAGAAGTAAAAGAAGTACGGCCATTACGGATGGAACAATTACAGCTTCATCCGGAATACCTCCACCCAAATAATCGCTATCTAACCGTGGGTTGGCGCGATTGCGCTTCATCATTCCATTGAAATTCTCGAGGTAATACTCTGCTACCTTAAAATCTTCGCGTACTTTATTCTGGGGTTCTACATATTGTTGCAATTGTTTGGTGACTGATGCCACCTGCGTGGGGTCTTCAATTTTTAAGAACAACACATGCACCCATCTTTTCCAATTCGTCTCTGTAAATTCAGGATCGGTATTGACATCATAGAAATTATCGAAAAGGGTAATCATGTCAAAACCAAAACTTGTGTTTTGCCTGGGCTTCTTAAACACTCCACCGATCTCAAACTCTTTCGGTCTTCTTACCCCATCCTTTCCCAAAATAATTTGAGCTAAGAACTGACCCGATACATCCTCTTTGTTGAAGTATTTCCTGGCCAATTCATCACTGATAAAAACTTTTCCCTTGTCATGGAAATTGGCAAATGACCCTGACTTTAATTCATACGTGAAAAAATCAAAAAATGCTGAATCAGCATAGGCCATTTGATCTCCAAATACCTCCTCACCAATTCGAACATCGCAATACGAAGACATATAGCGCACCGTCTTATCAACATCCTTAATGTTTTGGTTAATATAACCAGCCAATGGCATGGGCGCTAACCCATAACGATCGCGCTTCCCTTGAAACTCACGCCAAAACTGCAAACGATAAATTTTATCGGCATTTAAGTGAACCTTATCCCAACTATTACTAAAGTCCCAATTTAAATAGGCAGTAATGCAACAAGCTATAGCAATGCCCATCCCAAACACATTTATTAAGATGAACAGTTTGTTTTTCATCATACTGCGTAGTGTGATGAGTAAGTAGTTTTTGATCATAGTAAACAATTAATGGGGTATAGACTCATTCAAATCCTTAAAGGTTGCATCCTCAGCGTCAAGAAAGATGCCAGCAAACCAGGCATTAAAAATAATGAATTACGAAAGTATGAGCGCATGAATCCAATGCAGCCTGTTCAATAATGTACAGCAGGCTGTTCGGAATTGCAAAGTGCCGCAAAACAATAAGGCTCATCCTAAAACAGAACGAGCCCTATCTAACCTAAACCTAAACTATGAAGAACGAATCAAGGAACTTGCTTCCCTGAAATCTTAAATCAATTTACATCTACACAAGCACAATCTCCGAATCGACTTCGACAAGCTCAGTCTGACAACCTGGAGATTGTGTTTGTGTAACTACTTATTAAACGTGAAATTGTTCTTTGATATTCTCAGTCACCACCTTACCATCAAATAAGTTCACGATCCGATGCGCATAGTTTGCATCATACGGTGAGTGGGTAACCATTACAATGGTAGTACCTTCTTCATTTAATTGAGAAAGCAACTTCATTACCTCTTCGCCATTGGCCGAGTCAAGGTTACCGGTCGGTTCATCGGCAAGGATTACTTTTGGTTTTGCAACAATGGCGCGAGAGATTGCAACACGTTGCTGCTGCCCACCTGATAATTGTTGAGGGAAGTGATTTCTTCTGTGCATGATATTCATGCGCTCAAGCACTTCTTCCACACGTCTTTTACGTTCGTCAGAAGGAACTTTTAAATACAATAAAGGAAGCTCAACGTTTTCAAAAACGGTCAATTCATCGATCAGGTTAAAGCTTTGGAACACAAAGCCAATTGAACCTTTACGCAATTGAGCACGCTGGCGCTCTGAATATTTTGCTACCTCATGATCGCCAAAATGATATTCACCGCCTGACGGATTATCGAGCAGACCGAGGATATTCAATAGGGTTGATTTACCACACCCCGAGGGGCCCATGATGGCTACAAATTCGCCACCCTTAATTTCAACATTAATGTTGTTGAGGGCAGTGGTTTCTACTTCTTCAGTAGTGTAAACTTTTTCTAGATTTTTTAATTTGATCATAACCGGTTCGGTTTATTGTTAGATGAAGTGTTTAGGAGTATAGTTTTAAGGATTACTTTATTTTTTTTCAAAGGTTACTATATGAATTCAATTTTCTCTGTATTAGACGCCCGTTTTGCCAAATAGTTGCATCAATTCAAAACTAAAACCTCGTTGTTTCCAAAATTCTCGTACGATGAAGTAATAACCCTGTCGCCAGGTTTCAGGCCTTCCAGCACTTCAAAGT
The DNA here is from genome assembly GCA_964574945.1 of uncultured Ohtaekwangia sp. Lineage (GTDB taxonomy): Bacteria > Bacteroidota > Bacteroidia > Cytophagales > Cyclobacteriaceae > ELB16-189. Next base: position 3,836 of record CAZNRJ010000370.1, read on the forward strand.
TTTCGGTATTCTTGCGGCCCAGCTTAATGTTTCTGCGAACAGCTTTGTCATCGCTATCCAACACAAACACCCAATTACCGCCTGTGTCTTTATAAAATCCACCCACAGGTAAAAGCAGTTCTTCGCTTGCCTGCCCCAACTCAATCCGTAAGCGCAAGTCCAGACCTCTGCGCATACCTTGTGGTGTATCGCCTTCAAAATTCATATCAACTTCAAAGCGTCCATTTTGGATGGTTGGATAGATATAGGTGATCACCAACCGATAG
>CAZNRJ010000371.1:0-1702 GCA_964574945.1 uncultured Ohtaekwangia sp.
GCGACTTAGTAGCCGAAGTAATTGACAACACAACATCGCGCGGAAGAACCATTCGTTTTTTATTTGACGGTGATTCGGAAGCGTTCGATAAGATTGTTGAAACACTGGGCGAAACTCCCCTGCCAAAATACATTAAGCGTAAAGTTGAACCAGCCGATAAAGATCGTTTCCAAACCATCTTTGCAAAAAACAAAGGAGCCGTTTCTGCACCTACCGCAGGAATGCATTTTACGAAGCAATTAGTAAAGCGCCTGCAATTAAAAGGTGTAGACATGGCATTTGTTACCCTGCACATTGGCCTCGGTACCTTCCGTGCTGTTGATGTGGAGGATTTGACAAAGCATAAAATGGATTCTGAAAACTTTATTGTTGGAACGGAAGCGGTCAACATTGTAAACCGTGCCCTTGACGATAAGAAGAAAGTGTGTGCGATCGGCACCACTACCATGCGTGCGCTTGAAACTGCCGTATCGGCCAATAACCGATTGAAAGAACGCGAAGGCTGGACTGATAAGTTTATCTTCCCACCGTATGAATTTAAAATTTGCAGCGCTATGGTAACAAACTTCCATCAACCCGAGTCCACCCTGTTAATGATGGCGTGTGCGTTTGGTGGTTTTGATTTAGTGATGAAGGCTTATGAAACTGCTAAAAAGGAAAAATATAAATTCCTTACCTATGGCGATTCCATGCTGATTGTTTAGAATTTTTTATAATGACGTCAATAAATTGCCTGGCTCGTTCCAGGCATTTTTATTTTAACGCACTATGAATTCCGGATCAGGTATAAATGCAACGAAATAGCTACCGGGTAGAGGAAAAGATAAACGGGCGATGGCTTAAGAAAACCCATTAGCATAGTGGCAGGAATTAATAACAGGAAGATACCAATGCCAATAATCCAACCTTTATTGGGTGAATTTGACTTATAGATTTGCAGCAAGCGGTACAACAAATACGTTACAACGGCTACATTAAACGCAAGGAGAAAAATTCTGATCAGTATCATATTGAATCTCTAATTAACCCAAAAGTAAGCCTTCTTCAGGTTTTTTGTAATTTTACTTCATGAACAAAGAGGAAATCCTGTCTAAACTCAGGGAACACAAGGACGAGATTCAACAGAAATACCCTGTTGCCAGCCTGGCTTTGTTTGGCTCTTACGCCCGGGGGGAAGAAACCAAGGAGAGCGATGTTGACGTAATGGTAGAGTTGAACGCACCTATGGGTTGGGATTTTATTGACTTATTAGAAGACATAGAAAAGCTCTTTCCCCAAAAAAAAGTTGATCTGATCTCCAAAGGAGGAATTCGTCCTGATAAATGGAAATATTTCAGCAATGACTTGATATATGTCTAGATCAGAATTACTGATTAAAGTAATTTTAAGGTTAATTATAAATTCAGAATTTTGACTCAAACTGAATACGCCCTGATTGTTGCAGGAGGTAAAGGAACCCGCATTAAAAGCAACCTTCCCAAACAATTTTTGGAGTTGAATGGTAAGCCTATCCTTATCCATACCTTAGAAGCATTCTATCGCTATTCAGAAAAAATAAAAATCATCCTCGTCCTTCCGGAAGATGATTTTGCAATTTGGAATGAACTCTGTAAGAAACATGGATTTGACAAACCTATTATTTTACAAAAAGGTGGTGAAACAAGGTTTCAATCCGTAAAGAATGGATTGGATAAAATTGAAG
>CAZNRJ010000371.1:1712-2766 GCA_964574945.1 uncultured Ohtaekwangia sp.
GTAAGTGAAGATATCATTGGCGCATCATTCCGATTAGCCGCTGTTCATCAATCGGCTGTAGCTGCAGTGCGTTTAAAAGAATCCATTCGCATGACGGATATGAATAGTACCAAAGCCATGGATCGATCACGTTTCAGGTTGATACAAACCCCTCAAACTTTTGAAATTAATCTCATCAAACAGGCTTATCTCCAAAAAGAAGATCCAGGCATGACTGACGATGCCAGCGTTGCCGAAAAATCAGGGCACGTGATTTCTTTGTTTGAAGGAAGCTATGAGAATATTAAAATCACCACGCAGGAAGATTTGATTGTAGCGGAAGCCTTAATAAATTCAAGAATCAAAAATCAAGAATCAAAAAAATAGCTGCACAATTCTGCGCAGCCATTTCCAACTATTTCAAAATTGACAAATCGTCAAATCAATACTCGTCTTCGTTAAAGAAGAAATCTTCTTTGGTAGGATAATCAGGCCAAATCTCTTCAATGCTTTCATACGGCTGCCCGTCATCTTCCAATTCCTGAAGATTTTCTACCACTTCAAGGGGTGCCCCTGAGCGAATTGAAAAATCTATCAACTCGTCCTTCGTAGCCGGCCAGGGCGCATCTTCCAAATATGAAGCTAATTCCAGTGTCCAATACATAAGTGTGTCCTCCCTTTAATTTTCCGCAAAAATAAAATTAAATAGCCCATAGTCAATAGGCGGCAACCTATTGTTCCTGAATTAAAAAAAATACCCTCCGTTCGCCTGTTAATGGATTACTTACTTCTGTGGACTATTGACTCAAAAAAGCCATATTTGCACTCCCATTCTAACTTTAAATTTCCATGGCTGACGAAAAAATAATTTTCTCGATGTCGGGCGTAAACAAGATTTACCCACCCCAAAAGCAAGTATTGAAGAACATTTACCTCTCGTTTTTTTACGGGGCCAAAATTGGTGTGTTGGGGTTAAATGGTTCGGGTAAATCCTCCTTGCTTCGAATTATTGCCGGCATTGACAAAGAATTTCAGGGCGAGGTTGTTTCTGCTTTAACTTTTTCAGTTGGCTTGC
>CAZNRJ010000371.1:2776-4084 GCA_964574945.1 uncultured Ohtaekwangia sp.
AACAAAAACAGTTCGCGAGATTGTTGAAGAAGGCGCTAAAGAAGTTGTCGCTTTGTTGAAAGAGTTTGAAGCCATCAACGAAAAGTTTGCCGATCCGGCCATTATGGAAGATCCGGATGCGATGGATAAACTCATCACCAAGCAAGGGGAAATCCAGGAGAAGTTAGATGCTGCCAATGCGTGGGAGCTCGACAATAAATTAGAGCGTGCGATGGATGCATTGCGTTGTCCTCCGCCTGAAGCGAATGTGGAGCATTTGAGTGGTGGCGAGAAAAGACGTGTAGCCCTTTGCCGACTTCTTTTACAAGAACCTGATGTGCTTTTGTTAGATGAACCGACTAACCACTTAGATGCTGAATCAGTGTATTGGTTGGAACAACATTTAAAACAATATAAAGGGACTGTAATCGCGGTAACGCATGATCGTTACTTTTTAGATAACGTAGCAGGATGGATTCTCGAACTTGATCGCGGTGAAGGCATTCCCTGGAAAGGAAATTACTCAAGCTGGCTCGATCAAAAACAAAAACGGTTAGCACAGGAAGAAAAAACCGAAAGCAAACGACAGAAAGCGCTTGAGCGTGAATTGGAGTGGGTTCGCATGAATCCGAAAGGCAGGCAGGCAAAAGGAAAAGCACGTTTAAGTGCCTACGAAAAATTATTGGGTGCCGAAGGAAGAGAACGCGAAGAGAAACTTGAACTGTTTATTCCACCGGGGCCGCGCTTAGGTAATGTTGTCATTGAAGCCCAGGGTGTAGCGAAAGGTTTTGGCGACAAACTGCTCTATGAAAATCTTTCTTTCTCTCTACCGCCAGCGGGCATTGTGGGTATCATTGGGCCAAACGGTGCCGGTAAAACAACCCTCTTCAAAATGATAACGGGTTCTGAAAAACCTGATGCCGGTACATTTAAAGTTGGCGAAACCGTTAAGATCGCTTACGTTGACCAGGAACATGATGATTTGAAACCGGATGATACCGTGTATCAGGCCATCACCGGAGGCAATGATTTAATCCTGATTGGCGGTAAAGAAATAAATTCTCGCGCTTATGTGAGCAAGTTTAATTTCAGTGGAACCGATCAACAGAAAAAAGTAAAAGAACTTTCGGGCGGCATGCGCAACCGCGCACATTTAGCCATCGCGCTAAAGCAAGGCGGCAATCTTTTACTGCTGGATGAACCCACCAACGATTTGGATGTTAACACGCTGCGATCGTTAGAAGAAGCGCTCGAAAACTTTGCGGGTTGTGCCGTTATTATTTCTCACGACCGTTGGTTTTTAGATCGCGTGTGTACGCACATTCTTGC
>CAZNRJ010000372.1:0-4062 GCA_964574945.1 uncultured Ohtaekwangia sp.
CGAGAATTTTGAATGAGCCAATTGCACAGGGCAAGCACATTTGTATACCGCACAAAGCCGACATATAAGCCAAAGTGAGTTTGGCCCTTTCCGACCCTGTAAAAATTTTCCTCCCTTCTTTTTTGTTTTTTTCCTCAACTCGCAAACCCTTTCCTGGGCTCGCATCTCACGAAACCCTTTCAGCTTATCTCAGCTTTTCAGATTAACTATCTTTTGGTTGGTGGACATGAACCAAGGCATAGAGGTTAACGACTATGGTGGGACACGAACCGGTGCAGAGATGCTTCTGCCTTAGTCTGTTTTTAAATCAAGAAACCTAATGTCAAACTCTTTCTCCAAAAACTCAATTGTATTAGGTTGTCCTTGCAATGAAGCCTTAATCAACTGTGAGGTAAATAGTCCACTCTTTTTATTCCACTTTGCTTCTTCTCTGTCAACTGCTCTTTTCCAGTCAACCTTTACCAAATACTCTGCTTTTTCATTGTCACGGTTGTCAATGATGAATGGTTGAACAAGATTTAATTCGGTAACATTTTTTCCTTTGAATCTAAAGTTGTCCACGTGAACGGCCTTCACTTTAACTATACCGATTCCAACAAATCCATACTTTTTTAAATAGGCTACAATAACATCACCTTGTTCTAAGGTTCTTAATGGGTCACTCCACTGCTTTCCTTGTCCTGCGGATATAAATCCATATTTTTTACAGTCGTCCCAATGCCGGTGAACTCCTTCTCCAACATTTACATAATAGATTTCATTTCTAAAATCAAAACCTTGTAGCTCTCGGTAGATTGTGTTTTGTGGTCTGAATTTGTCAGCGAAATGTCCAGTTGACTTGTTAGTTAGTGTTCTACCCAGTTTCCAAATTAAAGTTTTTTCAATCAAGAAGGCTTCCTTCTCTGTCAAGTCTCGTACAATTACCCTAATTATTGGTTGAAGCCCCGCCTTTTTTATTTCCTTTATTCGTCTTGCTTTTTCGGAGTCACTCTCGTCACTGAGGTGTGCATCCTTACGGTTTCCTCTTCCCTTTCCATAATAAAACTCTTCAAAGTTTCTTGGGTCAATGTAAACGTAAACGTAATAGTCGTTTCTCTCTGTCATAAGTTGTCTTTACTTTTTTAAGTCGGTTGCTGGCAACTAACGAATATACACCTCGGTGCATATATTCGCATACATCAGTTGAAAAAGGTGCATATACCCGCCATTTTGGATGGTATTGTACGCCTCTGATAAACTACTCTCAAGAAAAATAATTTGTCACTCCAGGTATTGCCACCGGGTAGTTTCCATTAGCATCTGGCAACAGTGGGGGCAGCGCGTTGAAATCAAATTTCGTTGGCATAATCGTCATGCCTGAGTTAAGCGCTTTATCAAACTCAACAACCTGCCCGGTATACGTTGCTAACCTGCCGAGGATGGCAGTCATTGTGCTCTTCGCGCCATTTTCTGCATCATCATATTTGTATTCCTTTTTTGCGATGGCTGCAAACAATTCGTCATGCTCACTTTGATACGGATTGTTTTCTTTCGTGCGATCATATTGATACATCAACTTTCCTTTGCGGTCGGTAATGTTTGCAGCGCCACAAAAAATACTTCCTTTTGTACCTACAATCAGCTCATCCACTTTGCTCATGGTGCCTTTAATATGGCGGCACTGGCTGTTTAGCATGGTTCCATCGGCATATTGAAACTCAACATAGTGGTGATCAAAAATTTCTCCGTAGTCTTTTCCTTTTCGCACTTCGCGGCCGCCCATGCCTTGCGCCTTTACCGGGTAGCCGCCTTTAAACCAGTTGATCACATCAATGTTGTGAATGTGTTGCTCTACGATATGATCGCCACACAACCAGTTAAAGTAATACCAGTTGCGCATTTGATATTCCATTTCGGTTTGATTGTATTTGCGTGGATTCATCCATACGCCTTCGTTGTTCCACCACGCTTGCGCAGAAACAATGTCACCAATCATCCCTTCTTTATATTTCTTATATAATTCGCGATACGAATTTTGATAATGACGTTGCAATCCTACCACCACATTCAATTTTTTCTGGCGGGCAATTACCGCAGCATCCAATACCCGCTTGATGCCGGCAGGATCGGTAGCCACCGGCTTCTCCATAAAAATTTGTTTGCCCTGGTTTACGGCTTCTTCAAAATGAATAGGACGGAAGCCGGGCGGGGTTGTGAGGATAACCACATCGGCCAATGCCATGGCTTTCTTATAGCCTTCAAAACCCACAAACTTATTTTCTTCCGGTACCGAAACGCGGTCGCTTACATTTCCGTCTTCATTGTTAGGGTCATTCAATATTTTATAGGATCTATCGAGCCGGTCGCGAAAAGCATCGGCCATCGCCACCAACTTTACATTTTGTTTGGTGAGCAAAGCTTGCATGGCAGCGCCCGTGCCCCGATCCCCGCACCCGATAAGCGCAATCTTAATACTATCGTCAACGGACGTATTTACATATTGAGCTTTTGAAACAAAGGGTAACGTAGCCAGTGTTCCGGCTATTAATGAGGTTTTCTTTACAAACTCTCTTCTGCTGTGGGTAGATTTCATATTGTTGGTGGTTACTGGTTGCTTGTTTCTTGTTACTGGTTATTTACTGCCAGAAACCAGCAGCGAGTATCCAGCGGCTACTTCAGGTACAAGTTATAAAACTTTTCAATTTCTTCCTTTGAAGGTTGTACGAGCGGCCTCACCACCCGAAAGCCCACAAACATTCCATCGGTCAGCCACCATTTGCTTTTTGGAATTTGCGGATCGCGCACGTTCCAGTTTGCATTGGCAGCAATGCGATTAGCGCACCGCAATTCATTGGCCTCATCTAAATAGGAGCCGCCCTTTACAGTTTTTGGATATTTGGCTCCCACCGTAGTCGTTGGATTTTTACCGGCAATTTTTCCATAATAAGCTGGGTCATATTGATCGATGGTCCATTCACTTAAATTACCTAACATATCATATAAGCCCCAGGGATTGGGTTTCAGCAGACCCACATGCTGAAATTTTCCATTGCTGTTATCTTTAAAATATCCGTACTCTTTTAAACTCCGGGCATCATTGCCAAACGGATAGGTAGTTTCGGTTCCTGCACGGCAGGCATATTCCCACTCGGCTTCCGTAGGCAAGCGAAAGAAAATTCCGGTTTTGGAATATAACCATTTGCAATACATAACCGCAGCCGTATGGCTCATGCTATTGGCAGGATGTTTTCCATCGCGGCCCATGCCCCAGGTTAAGTCGATGTATTGAGGAGTGGCACGCGTTACACCGTCAATGGTTTTGGTTTGCGGAAGCGAATTGTCTTTAAAATATAAATCCCATTCGGTAAAGGTTACTTCTTTGGTGCCCATCCAAAAACCAGAAAGTTCAACTTCTTTTTGCGGGCCTTCGTCTTCGCTTCGTCCACGCTCCTGGGCCGGGCTTCCGATTTTAAATTTCCCGGCCGGAATGGCTGCCATTTTAAATGTTACGGAAGTATTGGGAATCGTTTGATCGTAGGTTTTAAAATCCTGTGCTTTGACAGTACAAATTGAAATGATTGAAATGAGAAATCCTTTGTTTACCATAAATAAGTAAAAGGTTATAGCAGAAAGATAGATGGCTGAGTAAGTTGAATTATCCAATAGTATTTCTTACCTGATTTAAAATATGATCTTTCACATTATCCCACTGCAGCTTTTTGTCAAACAGAATGGGTTCTTCATCGCTCTCGGCATCTTCGAAAAATGTTAAACTTTTTACGACCATCATTTCCGATCCATCATGGTATTTTTTGTTATAAAAATCCAAGAGTTGGCGAAGACTAAATTTTTTCAACAGAAAAAATAAATCATAAAAATCTCTTTTCCTTCCCCGTCCGGCAACAGCCGCTAATTTCATAGCGGCAATATCCGGTAGACCGAGTAATCGAATGCCCTCTTCGTTGATAGGTTCTGAAATAAGAGGATAGTGATAATTCACAAAATCTACTTTTATACCACCTGCATTTAGAATGAGAATATTTTTGTTTTGGGAAACTATTGTAATTGTGGTGATGGGCTGAA
>CAZNRJ010000373.1:0-4052 GCA_964574945.1 uncultured Ohtaekwangia sp.
GATGTGATTATCCGTAATCGTAAACTTTTTTATAGAAAGGATCGGATGGAAATTCCCATTCATCGCATTTATAACCGGGTGATTTTTGATGAACTGCTCGTCAAAAAGGATTTGAAAACTGATTTTCATTTAACCGAAGATGTGGATGTGGAGTGGGCTGGGCATCCTAATTGGTTTTACTACATCAGTAAGTACGCCATGCCTTTCCTGAAAAGTGATACGGTGCCTGAGTGCAAATTCTTAAACGAGTACGCAACGCTTCCTTCAGATTTAGATCACTATGTTCTTAAGCCGTTATTTTCCTTTTCAGGGAGCGGGGTGATTTTCAATATTTCTGATAAGGATATTTTAGCCATCCCGGAAGGGGAGCGAAAAAATTATATGCTCCAACGCAAAGTACATTATCAACCTGTTGTGCAGGCTCCTGATGGATTAGTGAAAACGGAAATCCGGTTGTTGTTTTTATGGGATGAGGGCGAAGCTCGTCCTAAATTAATTACCAACCTTGCACGACTCAGCAGGGGAGATATGATTGGTGTAAAATACAACAAGGATAAAACATGGGTTGGCGGCACAGTTGGATTTTTTGAGCGTTGATTTTGTCGTTTCCTATTTATTCTTTTGCAGACACTACCAATCGGACATTTATAAATTGATCATTGGCTAATTAATGTTCATGTCCAGTCATCACATTGTTCGCGAAGATCAAGAGCCAGCGTTGCTCATCCTGAACGCCCGGGCAATCTCATTTGAAAAAATCCAGGAGCTACTGGAGTGGATGCCAACGGTAATAGTCGCGGAAAGCGAAATTGATGCAGTAGTAGCGTGGGGAATTAAAATAGATGTGGTGCTTGTTCCTGAAGGTAATGCCAGCTATTGGCAGGAAAGATTAATGGAACAAGCTCCCGTTAAAATTATTCCTTCACGGGATGGAGATAACATTAACTCTGCATTCGGGTATTTGAAATCCGGTAAGGCCACTGCGGTAAACTGTTTATTGAGTAGCGAAGCCGATCTTGCGAAGATTGAAGGATTGTCTTCGTTTGATGTGGATTGTTTTATAGATAATACCCGCTGGAGTTGGATAAAATCGGGGCACATTGAAAAGTGGATGCCCAAAGGCGCCAGGCTTCAAATTCTGCCACTCGATGTAAGAACTGAATTTGTTGAGTTTGCTTCGGGCAGTTGGCACATTGATAAAGACGGGATTGTGAAACTGAAATCACAGAACCCGTTTTGGATGGGAGAGGAGTTAAAATAAACTGGTTGGTAATACAAAACTATTCAATTTCACGGTTCACTTACTTTTGATCGCCCAAATTATACCTTCTCACAAATTCGTCATATTCTTGAGCGAATGTTATTTTTTGATGATGTGCTTCTTGATTGTCGATGTAGGTTCTTACTTTCTCCAGCATAGACTCGCTTACCGAAACAGCAAAATATTCATCTGCCCATTCAAAATTTGCATCGGTAATTTTTTCTTTGTTTATCCAGAATGATGATTCACCTTTAATCAGTTGGAGAGTTTTACTTATGCTCATATCAGCATTAAGCGAGAAGAGGCAATGAAGGTGTTCGGTATGTCCATTTAGTCTGTCTATGTATATACCTTTGAGTTTTGCATTTTTTTTAATGTGTTCTATAACGATTGGTTTCACCTCTTTAGTGAGGAGTGGATTCCGGTTTTTGGTTCCCCAAACCGCATGGATCATTACTTTAACAAATGACATATTCTGGCATGGCTAAAGCCCGTTTGTGCTGTTCACTAATACTCCGCCTTAAAAGGCGGAGTTAATTTTCAGTTACAAGATAACTATTTGGAGTCACGATTAGAATTAGCCTATAACTAAAAATCGTCTCTTCATTCACAAGCTACTCTTCCTAAAAGGCAGAGTAATTAACTCCAGCCTTTAGGCTGGGGTTAATAAGTAAAAACCTAAATGGCTTTAGCCATGATTAAAAACTCAATTATTCAAGAATTGCTCTGATCATTCGATCCTTACCGTCAAGATCTTTCAGGATCTTAATGTTTTTAAATCCCTGCTCTTCCACAAGTTCACATACTTCTTTGCCAAAGTGTTCATTTATTTCAAACCAAAGTGAACCTTGAGAAGTAAGATTTTTCTTGCACCTGGAGGCAATCGTTCGATAAAATATTAACGGATCGTTTTGAGGTGCGAACAAAGCAAGATGAGGCTCATAGGCCAGCACATTTTGCTTCATGCTTTTTTTCTCATCAACGGAAATGTAGGGCGGATTGCTTACTATGAGATCATATTGACCGGTTAATTCTTGATTTAAAATATCGAGTTCTTTAAAATTAATAGTTGCTTTCAATGCAGCAGCATTTTGTTTTGCACAGGATAAAGCATCAACGCTAACATCAACAGCCGTTACCAGGGCGTTTGGAATTTCCAATGCTAACGAAATAGCAATGCATCCACTGCCTGTGCCAATGTCTAATATTCGAATTGGAGTTTTTATCGGTTGAGTAAATAGTTTAATTTCATCTACAAGTAGTTCGGTTTCAGGACGGGGGATCAGCACGGAAGAATTAACACCAAAGGTTCTTCCGAAAAAATTAGCCGAACCTAAAATGTATTGTATGGGTTCGTTTTTATTTATTCTGGAGGTAATTGAATCTAAAAGAGATTGATCAGGGGTGTAAATTTCTTTGCCCGACTGAACATCCGTTTTTGAAAGTCCGAATTTGGTTTCAAGAATGAGATATACAATGCTTTGAATTTCGGCTTTATCCTCATTCAGGGTAATCCGGTTCAGCAGATCATTAAAAAGTTCTTTGGAATTGGTCATCTCGAAAATGATCTTTGCAAGGTAAGTATTTCATAATGACTCACGATGAACTTTTGATGCAACGCACATTTGAGCTGGCCAAACTTGGCATCGGCTCTGTCAGCCCAAATCCTTTGGTGGGCTGTGTGATTGTAAAAGGCGGAAATATAATTGGCGAAGGGTGGCACAGAAAATACGGACAAGCACATGCAGAGGTACATGCAGTAGCCAATGTAAAAGATAAAAATTTGTTGGCAGGGAGCACTGTGTATGTAAATCTTGAGCCGTGTTCTCACACGGGTAAAACCCCGCCTTGTGCAGACCTGCTTATTAAGCACCAGGTAAAAAAAGTAATCATATCTTCCATTGATTCTAATCCTTTGGTAGGTGGATCAGGAATAAAAAAACTGACTAATGCGGGTATTGAAGTAGTTACAGGCATATTGGAAAAGGAAGGTCGTGATCTTAACAAACGGTTTTTCACATTTCACGAACAGCAGCGGCCCTACATTATTTTAAAGTGGGCGCAAACTACCGATGGCTTTATTGCCCGTGCTAACTATGAATCCAAATGGATCAGCAACGAGTATTCAAGGCAATTGGTACACAAGTGGCGCAGTGAAGAAGATGCCGTATTGGTAGGTACAAAAACGGCTGCACACGACAATCCCATTCTTACCGTGCGTGATTGGAGCGGAAGAAATCCGGTACGAATAGTAATTGACCGGTTTCTTCGATTGAGTGATACCCTGAGTTTGCTGGATGGATCGGTGCCAACAATTTGTTACAATGTACTTAAACATGAGGAGCACCCTAATTTGAAATTGATTCGGCTTGATGAAAAGGATTTTTTAATTTCCATGTTGGATCATTTGGTGACTGAAAAAATTCAATCCGTAATGATTGAGGGCGGAAGTTTAACCTTAAGCTTATTTTCTGAATCAGGCTTGTGGGATGAAGCCCGGGTTTTTACTTCCCCCAGATTATTTCATACAGGTATTGCTGCACCTGCTTTTCACGGACGTATTTCATCTGAAGAAAAAATTGATTCTGATACATTAAGGATCTATCAGCCCGATGTTAATTTAAAATCGCACCACTAACCTGGCTTGTGTTCCATAGAAATGGAACGTGGGTTTGACTCTGCTTGCTTCCTTTTTATTATACAGCTCAATCGCTCCAAACGCCCTGGCTTTGTAGGCGCGATTGAAAGGTATTGAAGCCAGGATTAAACCCACTCCCCCTGCAGCCAACCC
>CAZNRJ010000374.1:0-2571 GCA_964574945.1 uncultured Ohtaekwangia sp.
GCCACGTTTGCCTTTGGCCCTCATTACAGCCGGCAAATAGAAAGGCAGCATAATTATTTCTTTTACAATCCTGAGAAAGATTTACCCTTCAGCTTAAAATTAGCCCCCGGCACAAAACTGGTTTCGTTATGTATTACACTCGAAAGCCTTCACAAGCTTTTCTCGCACGATGCGCTTCCTTTTTTAAAGCCTGAAAATGTTAAGACAACATTCTATGACGAGCGGGAAATTCCTTCGCACCTGTATGTAGTGCTTAACCAGTTATTTACAATTACGCTTAGCGCGAATGCTGAAAGGCTCTATTATCATGGCAAGGTATTGGAATTGCTCGGGCTATATTTTTCAGAAAAGAAAACAGACACGGAAAGCTGTCCTTTTCTTAACGATCAGGAAACGGTGCGCAAGATTAAACACGCCAAGGAATATTTATTAAAGCACATGGAAACTCCGCCCGGACTTAAAGAGTTATCAAAAATTGCCGGGCTTAATGAATATCAGCTTAAGGTGGGCTTTAAAGAGATTTACGGAAATACCGTATTTGGTTATTTAGTTAATCATAAGTTAGATCATGCCCGGGTGCTGTTGGACTCAGCACGCTTCCAGGTAAATGAAGTGGCTTATCAAATTGGCTATACCAATCCCAGTCATTTTATAGCGGCCTTTAAAAAGAAATTTGGGATTACGCCTAAGAAGTATTTAATGAGCAAGCATTAATACCTTCTTGTTGTTCTGCGGGGCGCTTTTCCAAAAAGCATTCCAAATACACCCCGCACTAATTCACGGCCAATCTGCTTGGTTACCGGTGAAGTCATCACTTCATCAAAAGCACTTTTTTCTTTTCTGGAAGATCGGGAAGTGGTAGCTGTACGAGTTTCCTTTTCTTCTTTTTTGATTTCTTCCTCCCTACGGGTCGTTACCATTCTTTCTTCCAGCATTTCAAACGCACTGCGCGGATCAATTGATTCTTTATACTTTTTATAAAAAGAAGAATCATCCAATTGAGCCTGATATTCACTTGCTTCCAATGGGCCCATAAAAGAAGATGGCGGTGCCAAATGGGTTACTACCGTTTCAGTTGGGATTCCCTTTTCATTTAACACCGTAATAAATGTCTGGCCGGTTCCTAACTGGGTAAACTGTTGCTCCATATCGTAATACTCCGACCTTGGAAAGGTTTTAATCGTTTCTTTCAGCGCCTTTACATCATTAGGTGTAAATGCCCTGATTACGTGATGCACCCTATTGCCTAACTGCGCCAGCACATTAGCGGGAATATCCTGCGTTACCTGTGTGCAAAAGAAAATGCCAACCCCCTTCGATCTTATGAGGCGAATGATCTGATCGATCTGATCCAAAAAAGCTTTTGGTGCATCCTTAAATAACAAGTGCGCTTCATCTAAAAAAAATACAAGCTTAGGTTTATCTACTTCACCCGCTTCGGGCAACGTTTGATACAACTCGGCAAGCAAGGCAAGCATAAAGGTTGAGAAGATTGCCGGCTGACTTTGAATGTCAGAAACATTCAACAAGCTGATTACACCACGGCAATCCACCTTTTCAAATAAATCATCAACATCAAATGATTTTTCACCAAACAATTGATCCACACCTTGCTGCTCAAGCGCCACTAATTTTCGTAAGATGGTGCTGGCGGTTGCCGAAGAAATTTTTCCGTAGTCATTCTTAATTTCCGCAGCACCGGCACCTTCTGTTAAATAATTAAGTACTTTCTTTAAATCATTCAGATCTACAACAGGGAGTTGTTTATCATCAGCATATTTGAATAGGATCATCAGCACCCCGCTTTGCACTTCATTCAATTCAAGGATTTTAGTAAGCAGCACAGGGCCAAACTCGGTAACCGTAGCGCGCATTTGCCCACCCAGCTTTCCACTCAACGAATAGAGTTCAACCGGATACCCTGAAACTTTATAATCTAATCCGATAGCAGTTGCACGCTCTTTTATTCTGTCATTTGCAATTCCCTCTTTTGCCATTCCGGAAATATCACCTTTCATGTCGGGCATAAATACGGGAACTCCGGCTGCAGAAAGTTGCTCAGCCAACAATTGAAGTGTTCGTGTTTTACCTGAACCGGTTGCCCCCGTAACCAGTCCGTGCCGGCTCATCATGCGAAGCGGCAGGTTTACTTTTGCGTCCGCTACTATTTCACCCTGGTAAACCCCTGCACCTAAATAAATAGATCCACCGGCTATTGAATAGGACTTTGATATCGACTCAATGAATTTCTCTTTAGACATCTCTGGTTAATTTGAACAGGAAAGATTGTAAATTTAATGGTGAAGATAAAGCATAATCCTGATTGGCTTTGTTCAGAAACATCTATAGCTTTCTTTTCAACAACCAATCGACCTGGGGATCATCTCCCATCCAAAAGGTATGTTCAGAAAATTTTTCAAACCCCCAATTTTCATAAAACCGTTGTGCCCTGAAATTCTTCTCCCACACGCCCAACCAAATCCACTCATACGTTTTCTGCTGAGCGAACGCCATCGCGGTTTCCATTAACAGCCTGCCTGCCGATTTTCCCTGTGCCGAAGTAAGAACATA
>CAZNRJ010000374.1:2581-4049 GCA_964574945.1 uncultured Ohtaekwangia sp.
CGATCGTATTTTCACCCAATAGATTTGCAACTTCCCCGCTTTCGCGAAGACGCGTAAATCCAACCTGTGTATCGCCTTCGAATGCAAGAAATAATTTTGAGTTTGGCTCATTCAATTCCTCTTCTAATTTTTTCAGGTTGTATGAGCCATTAAAAAAAGCTTCCATATTCTCAGGCGTGTTAGAGGCTGAAAAAGTATCCGCATACGATGCAATGGCAACTTGCCGCATAGCCGGAATATCCTGAAGGGTAGCTTCCCGTATCTCAATCATAATCGAATATAAAAAAACCCCACACGAAGCGGGGTTCTTTAGAGGTACTTTTTAAAACCTATTTCTTCTCCTCCCAATTCTGAAAGGAATATAAAACTCCAAGTGAAAATGCCTGGCTCAACTGCACACCACTGTCCTGGTCAAAGTCATAAAGTAAAATGCCCCCAATGGAAACATTTACAAACTTATTCACCTTGGCAACCAGGCCCAGGTCAAGGCGGTGGTCAATTGTTTTTAGCGCCAATGTTTCGTAATTGGCAAACATCACGTAGCGCCATTTCAGGTTTACGTTCTCGGCAATATCCTTATTAAACTCAGCTTGCATCTGGAAAGCCAGCCATTCATAGCGCGTATCCTCGCCCTTATTAACACCGTAAGGTTTCTCTAAATCCACAGCGTCAAATCGCCCATTGTTATCGGAAACCACAGTAACCCGCGGTGAGAGGGGTGAAAATCTAATCTTAAAGTAATCTACAGGACGATATTCCGCACCCAACGCTAATGTAATGAAGGCGGGAGCCATGAAATCAGAAATGAGTGACCCCACCTCTACCCCATTTACATCCTTTTCATAACTATATCCTTTTGCAAATTGAGAAAGGAAATTCAGGGACGAGGTCAAGCTCCATTTCTCAGTTATATCACGGCCAAGCTTTGATTCAATATAGATTCGATCTAACGTTTTGCGGGCTCCCTGACCTTCGTTATTTACCACGCCATATAAAAAGTCAAACTGGTTATCCCAGCCGTTTTTTCCCTTCTTATAATTAGCACTGTAATTTAAGAGCGCATTAAATCCAAAAGAGTTAACACCGCCACCTTTCCAGTTAGACGAAAAGGATGCCTGGTTAATGTTGAGGCCCGTGCGAAAAGTTTTTTTCCAGTTTGAGGTTGAATCGACCTTTATTACCTGTGCATTAGCATGTAGTGAAAATAGGACAATACAGATTCCAACAATAGATGATCTTGTAATCTTTGAATTCATAATTTATCATTTGAATTCAAAAATAAGGTAAATATCCTAAAAATCAGATGTTGTTAAACCGGATCTCGTCCAGCGCCACCTCGGTAAGAGGTTTGGTAATGAATTTAATAACGTGATTGTTATTTACAATTTTGTCAATATCCCTTTTATTATCGGAGCTTGAAAGAATGATTACCTTGCATTTGCTGCGGACCAATTCATTGAATTTCTCG
>CAZNRJ010000375.1:0-2150 GCA_964574945.1 uncultured Ohtaekwangia sp.
CGTGAAAACCTGTCAGGGCAAGCTGGCCAACAGGCGGTTTGTGGAGAATGCACCGGCTGATGTGGTCGAGCAGGAACGTCATCGCCTTGCAGAGCATGAAAGCAATGTTTCCCGGTTGACCGAGCAGATTAAAAAACTGGAATCAATGCAACGCGTACGATAATAATCTTGCCGATGCCAATCCTTTTAATCCCGTTAACGGAAATCTTGTAAATGGTGATAACG
Organism: uncultured Ohtaekwangia sp.; assembly: GCA_964574945.1. Lineage (GTDB taxonomy): Bacteria > Bacteroidota > Bacteroidia > Cytophagales > Cyclobacteriaceae > ELB16-189. Next base: position 226 of record CAZNRJ010000375.1, read on the forward strand.
CACCCCAGGTTACCACAGCGCGTGTTGTTATTGTTCCTTCCCCGCAACCTGATTTTTTAACACGCCTGGGCGGATCGGGTGGGCCTGTTCAATCCGTGTTTTGCGTTGGCGATAATATTTATTTTGATAATGAAACACCAGGTATAGCCGGGGCTTCATTTTCCCACACATGGCAATTTTACGATAATGCTACCGGAGTGGGCGCTCCGTTATCAACCGCAAATAACACCAATCCAACATTCGCTTATCCAACAGCCGGACAAAAATTAATCCGCCTTTCTGTGCGCGATCAAAATGCAGCAGGAAATTGTATTGCGATTATTGAGAAAGTTATTACCATATCACCTTCCCTTATTGCTAAAATTCAGGTTACTGATTTGACCAATAATCCAATCACACCCGATTTTTGTCAAAATGCAAGCGCTCCCCTCACAACCTTTCAAGCAAGGTTTAATGATGTATCTGTTGGGTCTGTTACAGCCACTACGCAATGGCGCTGGGAGTTTTATAATGAGTTGAACACGATTGTCAGGCAAGAACCTGCTTCCGGATTTTCAACGGTGGCACTCGGACCTTTCGATCAGCCTTTTACCAATCGCGGTATATACCGGGTGCGGTTGATCATTCGCGATAATGTTACATCGTGTGAAACGGTTGACGAAGTACAGGTAAGGGTTTTTGAAAAACCGGTTCCCGTATTTACGGCTTCGCGCGAATGTGCAGGACAACTTACTGCATTTTCTGAGAGTTCTACTTTGCAGGCAATCAATGGCGAGGCAATCACCTTGCGGGAATGGGACTTCAGCTATGATGGTGTAACCTTTACAAAAGACCCTGCTTTTGATAATCAAAGCAGCTTCACACGCTCTCTCGGTGCTGCTGGCACATATCAAGTGGCGTTACGAGTTACAGCAAGCCAAGGTAATTGTTCTGATATTTTAATCTTACCGGTTACTGTTGATCCGTTGCCCATCGCAAGTTTTACTCCCGATGTAACATCGGGGTGTAGTGTTCTTACTGTGAACTTTACCAATACATCGATTCCCGGACAACCGGATGCGATTGATCGCTATGTTTGGGAAGCAGATGAAAAGCAAGGAGTAGGATTTTTACCGATAGCCATACAATTACCTGGCGATCCTTTGTTTACTTCGGTCTTTACCTATGATTTTAAAAACGTAACAACCATTAATAAACTTTTTGATGTTCGCCTTCGGGCAATAACAGTCAATTCATGCGAGACAATTTCAGGAGCAGTTACCATTACAGTGTTTCCGGGAACACGATCAGGATTTATTTCTACGAATTATTCACCCTTCAATGATAACTGCTCTCCACAAACCGTAAACTTTACGGTTGACTCAGACACCCAATCACTAAATCCATCTGAGTATCGTTGGCAGGTTCGCGATAATACGGGCTTGATTGATGACATTAGTTCAGGAACTACACCAAACTTTAGTTATCAGTTCGTAAATACCACGCAGGCTATCAAAGATTTTCAGATCACACTGCTTACGTCTTTAGCGTCTGGTTGTTTTGGTGATTCTACCCGCCTCATAAGAATCAGCCCGGTACCGTCTTCACAATTTACTATTGATACCCTTCAGTTTGATTGCAATGTAATGAGGGTGCGATTGGTATCTGTTCAAAAGGGATTATCGTCTTATCACTGGCAGATTACTGAAAACGGAATTCCTACGGTTGATGTAGCTTCTGCTGCAGATCAAATCGAGCATGTATTCAACAGGCCATCATCGGCTTCGCCAGATATTGCGGTTCATTTTTTTTTAGACACAAGGAACTTTGCCAACTGTGCAAGCCTTGTTACCAACCGATCGGTCAACATTCCAAAACGGGATAACATTAACGCTTCTTTTACCGCTACACCAATCAGTCAATCGTTACCTGCCTCCACTGTATTA
>CAZNRJ010000375.1:2160-4035 GCA_964574945.1 uncultured Ohtaekwangia sp.
TATTGTTTATTAATACAACCAACCCGGGGCCCTGGACTTATCAATGGGATTTTGGGGATGGAACTACTTCAACAGACCCGGCAGTAGCTTCTCATACGTATGGAACCTTTGGAGTTTTCACCATCCGGTTAACGGTAACTAATAATGTTTGTATTGAAACACAAGCTCAGCAAATTGAAATCCTGGCAATTCCACCGCTGGTAGATTTTAGTTATGATCCGGCATCCGGTTGCGCGCCACTGAAAGTTCAGTTTACAAACCTCTCGCAGTTTGCTGATCCGGGAACGTATCGATGGGATTTTGGAGACCAGTCGACATCATCCATGATCAACCCGTCACACACCTATTATCAACCGGGTAAGTATTCCGTATCACTTTCAGCATCCAATATTACAGGGCAAACAGTTAACGAAACCAAACAGGCAATCATTGAAGTGTTCCCGAGGCCTCATGCAGAGTTTGAAATCAAGCCAAGATTGGTTTATATACCCGGTGGGATTCTTTACACAGACAATCGAAGTTATGAGGCATCCCGTTTTACCTGGGATTTCGGAGATGGTTCAACTTCTACTGCTTTTGAGCCTGAGCATAAATATAAAGACGAAGGTTTTTATACCATTAAACTGATTGCATACAATCAGTTTGATTGTGCCGACTCGACCATTTTACAAAATGCCGTTAAAGTTCAAAAAGGCGGCCAGGTTTTAATACCGAATGCGTTCTCACCGAACCTAAGCGCAGGCGGTGGAGGAGGAGGCGATGGAAAGAATGATGTCTTTCTTCCGTTAACAAGAGGCGTAGTGGAGTTTGAGTTGCTGATCTTTAATCGATGGGGTGAACTCTTGTTTGAAAGCCGTGATCCTGATTTGGGTTGGGATGGTACTTATCATGGTAAGCTGTGCCAGCAAGATGTTTATATCTATAAACTGGCCGCTTCCTATGAAGATGGCGAACGTGTTGTTCGTGTGGGTGACGTAAATCTTATTAGATGAAAAAACTTTATATAATTGGTTGCTTATTGTGCAGTGTGTTTTTAGCGAACGCCCAGGATCCGCAGTTTTCGCAATACTTTGCAGCGCCTCTGTACCTGAACCCGGCCTTTACAGGAACAACGCAAGATCATAGGTTTATTGCCAATTACCGGAATCAATGGCCTAATGCAGCCCGGGGTTTTGTTACCTATGCGTTTTCATACGATTATAACTTGTATCACTATAACAGCGGTATCGGGTTTTTAGCAACTGTTGATCAGGCAGGAACGGCTGGAATGAAATCATCTCAATTTAATTTTTTGTATTCGTACAAATGGAATGTCTCGAACAAATGGGTTATCTCCACCGGGTTAAATTTTGGGTATGCATTCCGCTCGGTAGACATTAATAAAATAATTTTTGGTGATCAGTTACAGTTTGATGTGGATGGCAATGTGCCTACTGATGACCCTGCCCTGTATAGCTTAGGAACGTCAAGCTATTTCGATTTTAATGCAGGCGCTTTAGCGTATAATAAAAATTTTTGGATTGGATTTTCCGCCAGTCATTTAAATACCCCCAACCGTTCGTTGCTCAATCAGGAATCAATTATTCCACTCAAAACAAGTTTGCATGGCGGGGTGCGCATCCCTTTGTATGGAGGCCCATTTAAAAAGGATCATATTTCTGTGCTGGCACCTTCTTTCGTCTATAAGGCACAAGGGAAGTTTGATCAATTGGATGTGGGGTTACATTTTCTTTATGACCCGGTTATGATTGGGCTTTGGTACCGGGGTATCCCAATTCAACAAAATGTAAAGGATAATATAAGCCAGGATGCGGTGGTAATTATCCTGGGCTTTCAGTTTGAGAAGATGGAAATCGGCTACAGCTACGATTTCAC
>CAZNRJ010000376.1:0-2991 GCA_964574945.1 uncultured Ohtaekwangia sp.
TTCATAAAATCATCGTCTAACAGCGCAATAACAGCATCCTCGGATGCAATATCAAACTCACTTATTTTATAAGTCTGCTCGAAGTCACCGGCTTCCAGCTTAATGAGGTATCGGTTATTCCAATGAAAAATGGTTATTTTAACCTGTGGATGGGGTATTTCTCGTACTACTCTCATAACTACTTAATTGCTAAATTTAGGATAAATTATATCCTGCCGATGATATGGTGGATTTAAATAAGGCAATTGACTGTTAAATATTTAAGGCAATTGAGCGTTGATCTGTTGAAAAAGGGTTTTTCACAAATAGTATTTGTTGTTACTTGTAACCTAAACTAATTTTTTGGTGTTGTAAAAATTGCGAAGACTGAATAACATGGGGAATAAAAGCTTGATTTCTTGGGGTTGGAAAATTATTGGGGCAGTTATTATTATAATGGCAATGCACATGAATGCATCTGCAACTCACCTTCGGGCCGGTGAAATAACCCTTGATCGCGCAAGCTGTACAGACCTTACTTTCAAAATCACCATTACCATTTATACAGATACGGGTTCGCCTATTCGATTTGGCCAGGGCGTTTTAGATTTCGGAGACGGGAGCAAACCTTTTATTACCCCTCAAATTGAAAACACGCTCCGGCCAGACCTTGGGCCGGAAGTAGGTGTTGTAGTGTTTACCATCGATCACACTTTTGGCGGCCCGGGCCGTTATGTAATTAGTTACCTCGAAGCAAACAGAAATGCAGGTGTACTGAATATGTCCAATTCAGTAGATACCCGCTTTTATATTGAAACATCCATTACGATCGATCCATTCTTAGGCTGCAGCAACACACCCCGCTTGTTAATACCGCCTATCGATAAAGGCTGCACCGGGGCTGCTTTTTATCACAACCCGGGAGCTTATGATCCGGATGGAGATAGTATCTCTTTTGAACTTACCATTCCAAAGCGAGAAAAAGATACACCCGTATTTGGATATTTAGATCCTAACAACCAAAAATTTTATTCAAGTGTTGGGATTAATTACGGTACCGCCAATGAAGCAGGCACCGATAAACCAGAATTTTCAATTAATCCAACAACCGGAACTTTGCTTTGGGATGCACCGGGTGCCCCGGGCGAATACAACATTGCCTTTATTATTAAAGAGTGGCGCAAGATTGGGAATACATGGATTCAAATAGGGTATGTAATCAGGGATATGCAGATTATCATTGAAGATTGCCTGAATCAACGACCCGAATTGGAAGTGCCACCGGATGTTTGTGTGGAGGCCGGTAAATCTATTTCCATTGATGTATTTGGCTTTGATCCGGATTATGACAGCGTTAAGATTGAAGCATTTTCAGAAATCCTTGCATTGAATCCATCACCGGCAACCTATACACCATATCCGGTAATTTTTCAAAAAACGGGTTCTGGTCAAAAAGCAAAATTGACACTTACGTGGAATACCACCTGCGATCATATAAAAGACCAGCCTTACCAGGTAGTTTTTAAGATAAGCGATAAATCAAAAAACGGGCCTACGCTTGTTCAGTTTAAAACATGGAATGTGAGAGTAGTGGGGCCGGCCCCGGTATGGCAGGCACCGCAAGTAGACCTGGGAGCACGATCGGTTGCTTTAAAATGGGATGACTATGCTTGCAAAGCAAAGGCTGTTACGATGCAAATCTGGCGAAGGGTTGATCAATTCAATTATACTCCGCCTGAATGCGTAACGGGTATGCCCGATTTTTTGGGATACTCATTGATTAATGCAGTAGCGATTGGCACAACGGGGTTTACCGATACCAATAACGGAAGAGGGTTAGCAGTTGGCGCTCAATATTGTTATCGGCTGGTTGCGATATTTCCAAATCCGGGAGGAGGCGAGAGTTATGTATCGCAGGAAATCTGCCTGCCGCCAATTTTGGCCGATGCCCCGGTGATCACCAATGTTACCGTTGACCTTACCGATCGCACCGATGGCAATGTTACCGTGCGATGGACCCCGCCTTTCGATGCAAACCCTGTCCAGTTTCCACCGCCTTATACGTATGAGGTTCACCGTGCCGAAGGTTTTTCAGGTGATACAGGACTTACCCCGGCTTTTCCTGGCAAAAGAGCGGATACGATGTTTACAGATTCCGGCCTTAATACCCGCGATGTTGTTTATAACTACCGGGTTACTGCTTTTGCCAGTAATGGAACGCGTGTAGATGTTTCACCAACCGCTTCAACAGTGCGCTTAGAACCAACACCCCAGTTTCTGCGAATAGCATTGTCATGGAATGCATTTGTGCCGTGGTCAAACCGAATCCAGGATTATCCAAAACATTTAATTTACAGAGGTGATGCGAATGCCAACGAATCTACATTGGTATTAATTGATAGCGTGGATGTTAACCAGTTTCAGTTTAATTATATAGACTCTGGCCAGTATTTACATACTCCGTTAAAGGAAACCGATGTGTATTGCTACCGGGTGATGACGAAGGGTGCGTATGGAAATCCAAAAATAGCTGAGCCCCTAAAGAACTTTTCACAAATCATTTGCGCACAGCCAAACGATGATAAACCACCCTGCGCACCCGAACTCGCCATTGAAGCCCGGGATTGTGTGGAGTACCGGAACACTTATTCGTGTGGCGCAAATACATATAGTAATATGGTTACCTGGAATCCGCCAGCTGACCTGGAATGCAGGGACGATATTCGCAGTTATGAAGTTTATAAATCGAACCGGGCTACGGATGATGAGTTTTTGCTTGTTGCGGTAGTTACAGACACGTATTATGAAGACACTAATTTACCTTCATTTGCGGCATGTTATAAAATACGCGCTGTTGATCGTGCCGGTAATGTAAGCGAGTTCAGTGAAGTTTTCTGTTTCGACAATTGCCCGTATTTTGAATTGCCTAATGTTTTCACTCCAAACGGGGATGAGTGTAATGATTTATTCAGTGCCTACCTGATCGGCTATCCGATCACTGTAGGCACTGAA
>CAZNRJ010000376.1:3001-4030 GCA_964574945.1 uncultured Ohtaekwangia sp.
TGCCTACAGTGATCGGATAGCCGATCAGGTAGGGGAGGATGGTGTAACACCTTGTGGCCAGGATTTGCTTGACCTAAGCACACGGTGCGCCCGCTTTGTGTTAAAGGTTGACTTTACGGTTTACAATCGCTGGGGCAAGGATGTGTATAACTATCAGTCTGGTGGCGAACGCTCCATATTTATCGATTGGGACGGACGTGATGATAATGGCAAAGAACTGGCTACAGGAGTATATTATTATAGCGCAGAGGTAACATTTGATGTTATTGATAAGAAAAACGAAAAGCAAATCATTAAAGGATGGGTGCAGCTCATTCGTTAAAACAACCGACTATTCTGTTTGATGGAGTTTGTAACCTGTGCAACGGCTCTGTGCTTTTTATTATCAAGAGAGATCCGCATTCAAAATTCAGATTTGCTTCGTTGCAATCCGAACTTGGAACGAACCTGTTGAATGAGTTCAAATTCCCGCAAGGGGAGTTAAGCAGTGTGCTGTTAATTAAAGATCAAAAGCTCTTTCAAAAAAGTAATGCAGCTTTGGAAATAGCAAGGCAACTCAGCGGATTGTGGCCAATGTTGTACCTGTTTAAAATAATTCCCCCGTTTATACGCAACGGTATCTATGACTGGGTAGCAAGGAACCGCTACCGTTGGTTTGGTAAAAAAGATGCGTGCATGATTCCCACTCCGGAACTGAGGTCGCGTTTTGTGGAATAATTTCGTGCTATTTTGAAGTTATCCTTTCATCGTGTAAACTCACATTTATTTTTTATGAACTTCATTAACTTCATATTATGAAAGCATTTATTTTTCCGGGTCAGGGTGCGCAGTTTGTGGGCATGGGTAAAGAGTTTTACGAAAACAATGCAACGGCCAAATCACTTTTTGATAAAGCAGATGAAATATTGGGCTTTAAGATTACCCAAATTATGTTTAATGGTACAGCCGATGAGTTAAAACAAACCCGGGTTACTCAACCGGCCGTGTTTATCCATTCTGTTGTTACCGCACTTGCTCAAGATGCGGTTC
>CAZNRJ010000377.1:0-4024 GCA_964574945.1 uncultured Ohtaekwangia sp.
ACCAGGTACCCCAAGATTGATTTCAACAACAAGCAAAACACTGGCCGTGGGCAAGAAGCCTTCAGAGATGGTGACGATCCCTTCAGGTATCTTTAAAATCCACTTTACGCAGGGCGATGAATTTATTCCATATCCAAAAGCAAGGGAAGGAGAAACTCTTACGTTAAAATCGTTTCTGATGGATCGATACCCGGTAACGAATGCATCATTCAAAAAATTTATGGATGCAACCGGGTATCACCCCGCTGATACAACCAATTTTCTAAAGCACTGGATTGGAAATCAAATCCCGAAAGGCGAAGAAGATTTTCCTGTCACCTATGTTTCGTATGAAGATGCTCAAGCCTATTCAGCATGGGCAGAAAAACGGTTGCCAACGGAAATAGAATGGCAATATGCAGCCCAGACTTCTGCCCTGAATGAGTGGCCCTGGAAACAAATAAAACCTGTTACCCGCACCGAAACGTTTGTTACCGAAACACTCACGGTAAAATCTATCGAGGGAATTGATCCTGAAAATTGTAATCTGGGCGATGGTCAACCGTATCAGGTTGGTAAATACAAAAAGGGTGCAAACCCAAATGGGCTTTATGATCTGGTGGGCAGCGTTTGGCAACTAACCAATGATGTGTATGAAAGTGGAAGTTACCGGTACATTATGATGAAAGGCGGAAGTTATTTTAAACCTTCTTCAAGTTGGTGGTATGTGCAAGGCGGCCCGCGCGAACTACATTACCGACAATTCTTGCTGCGGGTATCACAAGGCTTTGAACGAAATGCAACCGTTGGATTTAGGTGTGTGAAAGATTAATTTTAATGGATCCAAGATAACAATGACGAAACCTATTGTTAAAATTCAATGGAGTGCCACTGACTGGATAATAGAAGGGTTGGCACTATTTATTTTGCTTGGCATAATTGTATATACTATTCTCCATTATCCGGATTTGCCGAATAAAATACCTACGCATTTCGGAGCCGGTGGCAACGCAAATAGTTTTGGGAGCAAAAGCACTCTTTGGATTTTGGTTGGAATCAATGTTGGTATCTATGTTCTATTGACTGCTGTCTCCAAAATTCCACATCACTTCAATTATCTTGTTACGATAACGGAAAACAATGCCCATCGCCAATACACCATTGCACTGAGAATGATGCGCACACTAAAGCTGATGGTAGTCCTGAGTTTTGGATATATTCTTATCCGAACAATGCTCATTGCCACGGGTGAAGTAATGAGTTTAGGTACTTGGTTCTTGCCTGTGTTCCTTATCATGATTTTTGTTCCATTATTATTTTATATCTTTCTAAGTAAAAAAAATAAATAACTATGTCATCTACCCGCAGATCATTTATCACAACCTCAGCAAAAGCAGCGTTAGGCGCTGGCATTGCAACAGCGCTTCCGTGGGAAGCACTCGCGAACGCAAAAAAGGCAATCTCAGCCAATGAGAAAATCAATGTGGGGGTTATCGGGGTAAACGGCATGGGCTGGTCCGACACCCAATCGTTTATTAAAATACCGGAAATAAACATTGCAGCCTTATGCGATGTGGATGATAATGTTCTTAATTACCGCAAGTATGAGCTGGCAAAAAACGGCCTTCAAACCAAAACATACAGCGACTATCGAAAGATGCTGGAGAACAAAGATTTGGATGTAATCATTATCGGTACCCCCGATCATTGGCATTGCCTGCAAATGGTGGAAGCCTGTGAAGCGGGTAAAGATGTGTATGTAGAAAAACCCATCGGCAACTCCATCGAAGAATGCAATGCGATGGTAGCGGCACAAAAGAAATACAATAAAGCAGTGCAGGTAGGGCAGTGGCAACGCAGCATGCCGCACTTTGTAGATGCATTGAACTTTATTAAAACCGGTAAGCTTGGAAAAATCAGAACGGTGAAAGCCTGGGCATACCAGGGTTGGATGAAAAACATTGAGGTGAAACCCGATAGTGCGCCACCGGCTGGCGTTGACTATGCCATGTGGCTTGGCCCGGCAACAAAAAGACCGTTCAATCCTAACCGGTTCCATTTCAACTTTCGCTGGTATTGGGATTATGCCGGTGGCTTAATGACAGACTGGGGCGTTCACTTGATTGACTATGCGCTATTAGGTATGGATGCATCGTTCCCAAAATCGGCAGTTGCGTTAGGCGGCAAGTATGCCTATCCGGATGGAGCGCACGAAACACCCGATACATTAGCGGCTGTGTATGAGTTTGACGGCTACAATATGATTTGGGAGCACGCACAAAGCATCAGCAACGGTAACTATGGAAAAGATCATGGCATCTCTTACATCGGCAACAATGGAACCCTTGTGCTATGGCGCGGTGGCTGGGAAGTAATACCTGATGAAAAGAGAATGGAAGCAGTACCGTATCAACCCAACAAAGGTTCTGGCCTCGATTTGCATACCGTTAATTTTATTGAAGCCGTTAAAAGCCGAAGCCTGAATAAGCTTACGTGCCCGATACAAGCCGGAGCGCATGTAGCATTGGTTTGCCAGATGGGAAACATCTCCTATAAAACAGGAGCTAAAGTGAGTTGGGATCCTGCCAAATCAAAGTTTAATGAAGAGAAGGCCAATGCCTATTTGGCTGCGAAGTATAATAATGGATATAAGATTCCTAAAGTTTAGAAAGTAATCTTCATTATAATTCTATGATCGTGAACTCAACCCTGCGGTTGATTTCACGGCCATCTATTTCATCATCATTGGAAGCAATGGGCCTGGATTCACCATAGCCAATGGAAGTAATCCGGGTTGGTTCAATTCCTTTGGATACAAGGTATTTCATTACAGCCGATGCCCTGCGTTCAGAAAGTTTCTGATTGTATTGAGCGGGCCCAACATTGTCGGTGTGGCCGGCAAGCTCAATCTTAATTGTTAAGTTACGAGTAAGCAATTCAACAACCCTGTCCAATTCCGGAAATGACTCGGGTTTTAATACGGCCTTATCAAAGTCGAAGAACACACTGTTTAACGTTACCATTGCTTTCGCTTCGATAGTTACGACCTCAATTGGCCTTAAGCGAAAGTCAACACGTTTGGTGGTTTCGGTAATGTTCCGCAAATCAATATTTTGGCTTTCCGAAATATGGTCTTTGGCTTCTGCGCGAATGCTATACATAAATCCGGTTGGCAGCTTAAGTTCAAATTCACCGGTTATAGGTTCTGATTGTGAAATGCCCATGTCCTTCCCATCCGGCAAACGTTCGTACACTATTTTAGCAGCCAACGGTACGTTTGATTTTGCATCTACCAGTTTCCCGGTAACGGTAACCCACGGTTCGGGAGTTCGTAGTACAGGAAGCTTAACACTAAAAATGTCAATGTTACTTTCAGTGACTCCGCGCGAGTAGTATGCGTACTCACTGTTCAATGGAATATTGAAATACAAATCTTCAAGGGGTGAATTAATTGTCTTTCCCATATTTTCAGGAACAGACCAGTTCGTCCAGGTATCATCTAATCGTTTTGAAACATACACATCGCTGCCGCCAAAGCCACTAAATCCTTTTGAAGAGAAGTATAGGGTTTGGTCGTCAATGGCGAGAAAAGGCGAAGATTCTTCAGCCGCTGTATTCACAACCGCACCTAAATTCATCGGCTCTGTCCACACGCTATCGTCTTGCATAAAGGTTACATACAAATCCCTGTCGCCATGCGTATCCTCCCGCTCAACCGACATCAGCAATGTCTTTCTGTTATTGGCAAGAAAATAATTTGCCTTCTTATTAAAATTGTAGTCGTTGGTTATGTTGAGCGCCACGGGCTTAGTCCAGGCTCCACCCACATGCGAACTTATGGAAACTCCAGCCAGGCTTTTCTTTCCATCCTTCACATACTTATTCCCCAAAATCATAATTACAGATTTTCCATCAGGAGTAGCAGTAATAGTGTTTACAAAGTTAGGATAGGCATTGTTGAATTGCGAGCCCATATTTTTGGCTAATGTCCAGTTTCCCGACTCATCGAGGTTTGAATACCAGATATCTTCCTGGTCTTTTACAC
>CAZNRJ010000378.1:0-4018 GCA_964574945.1 uncultured Ohtaekwangia sp.
CCTGCTTATTTGAAAGCGCAGTATGGCATTATTGATGAAGCAGTTATGTTTCCGCTGGCGGTTTTATATTCTATGTCGATGGTGGGGAGTGTAGCGGGTGGATGGCTTCCGGTTCTTTTTATCAAGAAAGGACATGGGGTGTTTGATGGCCGCATGCGTGCCATGCTTATAATTGCCTTGTTCCCATTAATTATCCTGATAGCGCAGCCATTAGGTGATATTACTTTTTGGATCCCTGTTTTGTTGATTGGAATTGGTACTGCAGCGCACCAGGCATGGAGCGCAAATTTATTCACAACTGTATCGGATATGTTTCCTAAGAAGACGATTGGATCTGTAATAGGTATTGGTGGCCTGGCCGGTGGTGTAGGGGCGGTAGCCCTAACCAAGTTAGGAGGCGCCATGTTTGATCACTACAAAGGCTTAGGTCATATTGAAACAGGATATACGATCATGTTTGCGATTTGTGCCGTAGCCTATTTGGTGGCATGGGGTGTTATGAAAATGTTGGTACCTAAGTATAGTCCTATCCGGGATTTGTAGTTTATTAAACACATAGAAGAACATAGGTGTTACACACCCAAAAGCCCATCGGAGCGTAATGTTTGTAGCCCCGCACGGAGTCCGGGGGGTATGTTAAAATTTCGTTCCTGAAAATCATAACAGGAATGGATTAACTTGAGTATATTGACTTTCCTTCATATCGCGGTCGGATAAAAAGTCAAACAACAACGTGCAAAGAAGAATTAAGAAATTAATCGTTCAAACCTGTGCAATAGCTTTGCTCGTTAGCGGTTGCTCCCGGGTTGAGAAGCCCGGGGTTCAGTCAATGTATTCCGATCACGAACAGATTCCGCGTGAAATTACAGAGGCAATAGAAAGGGAATTTCCCGGGGCTTTGCCCTATAGCGTTGCTGTCGATTCCTTGCTTGAGCGTTTACTTCGTGTTGGCATTGCTTCGGATCAGATTTTATGGGGACAGTCGACTTGTGTAGACGACATTACAAATACAAAAGATAAGTTTGTACATCCAGAGATTAAAGGGCCTTTTACATTCGGTGGATTAGGAGGACTTCCTTTTACAGGCGTTACAGGTGTTGATGCATTTGCGCATCATGTTCCGGAGAATGGTACTGCCTTGCTATTTGTTGGCCCACATATTGGATACAGGGCAGGGGAAGGGTGGGGCAAAATCCTGCGGCACGGACAGCATCACTCCAGTACTTGCTGCGGAGCGTTATATGCTGCACTCGACAAGCTTCAGAAAAATGAAATAAAAACCGAAAATCCATCGGAGGAAGATTACCAGGAGCAGATCATTGAACAACTCGCGCTTCGCCATCAAAATGAAATCCTGGCTGCCAGAGAACCCCTGGTAGAATTAACAAGGGTGGCATCCCAGGAAGCAGAACGAAAAATGACGGTGTATGCACAAAAAGTTCGCGAAAGACACTTTGCTTTCGCTGTCGTTGTTGTTGGGGTTATTATCAATACCGACTACCAGTTTGAGGATTACTTGTGGATTCATCGAATTTCCATCAAGGACATAAAAAAGAATACCTGGATAGAACATCCGTAAAGACATTAGGAATATTTGAAAGCTGCATATAGCCAACCGATTTGGATAGGTATATGCAAGTTTTCGAATGATATATGCGATATATATGCAGCTGGGTGTATATATTCGGGTGTTGTGCGCTATTACCGCAGGACAGTGAAGACCAAATGAAAAATGAGTTTGACGAAAAGGTTAATTGAGCTTTTGACAATATCTATGCTGACAATTGGTTGTGCGACAATCAAGCACGAATCATTTCGGACAGTTGATAAACTGGAGAAAACGGACTTTAAGAAGTTGAACGGAAAATATTCAAATAATCCAAGTGACGGTAACGGGAAAATTTTGCGCTCACAATACAATGGTGAGTATCGACTTAAATCGTTTTGGGCAAATATTGACCAATATCAGATTGGTACAAGTTCCGAATGGGACAGTCAGACTGTTGAAGTAGAATTTTTGACTTCTGAGAGGGCTCTCTTTAAATTATATCAAGGGGACTCTTTAATTGGCAAAAGAAAACTAAGAGGAAAGTTCAAGGACGGCTACTTTTACACAAGACCATTTCTTGTGATAATGCCTTTAGTTCCTGTTCTATTTGGACATAATACACATCGTCTCAGAATTGGAAAGGCTGATGATGCTTTAGTTCTCGACTACAAATGGAATATTTGGATGTTCTTTTTAATAGCTGGACAATCAGAAAAAGGACAGAGTAGTTTGGTTTTCAATAAGCGGTAACAGCGCACAACAGCAGCTATTTGCAATGGCTGGGTGAAGTGTAGGTATAAAATTTTATCTTCGCTATTACGTTTGGTCACGGTGGACAGATACGTTTTCAAAAGCCAGCCACTGCAAATAGCCAAGCGTGTGTGTCTTGAACCAATTCGAGTTGTAACGGATTGGATGCTGTACAAAAGATGGAAGACTCTTGATAACATTACAACTGTGTGGAAGTCGAGCGAACCGAACTGGCCAACAGATAATGAACTAGAAGAGAACAGGTCTTCCGCAGACGCCTGTCAGAAGGAGTTTGCAAATCACCTTATGCTGCTGAGAGCGGAAACTCTTTTGGTGGTGAACGATAAGGAAAAACGGGAACGAAGATTCCTGTAGATGAGTGTTGAAGAGCTGAATAGAGTGAAGTAGCGACTGAAGCCTCGTAAGCTAAAAGAGACGATGTTGAAAGCAGGTAGTTACGTTTGTGCCTGTTATAAGTGCAATGGATGATCTGATTACTGATTGCATAGCATCCGGGGTAAAGCTGCCAGGACTTCAACACAGGCCTTTGTATGGAACAAGAGAAATTGCTATCGACATGATGAGTTGTAAGACCATCAGGCATGTAAGGATAACATGAGATAGCAGTGACGGACTTCCTTCCAAACGGAGTCTCCACAAGCGATGGATTTAGCGAGAGCAGGGACTCCGCATTGAATGAAATCCAGCCTCGATTTGGTAAATTTCAATATCCATTATAAACCTGAAATGAAAAAGTTGTTTTGGTTATTCCTGTTACTAACCGGTGTAGCACAAGCCCAGCCCTACACCATACACACTGTACCCAACACAAAACTGGTTGATAACAGTTATGTGACTAATCCGGACAACTTGATTAATGCCGCCACAGTAAACCAAATCAACAGCCGGCTTTCCGCGCTCGAGCAACAAACCACTGCGCAGGTTGCGGTAGTGCTGCTTGCATCCATTGGAACAGAAACCGATGTGGACTTTGCCCAAAACCTCTTTAGACTTTGGGGAATAGGCAAATCAGGGAATGATAACGGGCTGCTTATTTTATATGTGCAGGATCAGCACACCATCCGGTTTCATACCGGATACGGATTGGAAGGCATTTTGCCCGATGCGACCTGCAAGCGTATTCAAATGCAATTTATGGTTCCGCACTTTCGTGAAGACAACACGAGTGCGGGTATGTTGGCCGGGGTAGAGGAAGTGATAAAAATTATCAGCAACCCGGAGTACGCTGCCGAGATAACGGCTAAAGAACCGCCACAACAATCAGTCATGGAATGGGTTGTCCTGGTTTTCATGATCGCGTGGGCGGTTATACTCGGTATAGTTTTTTTTGCTAATCTTTCGAAAGGTTTTTCCAACTCTAAAAATGTATCGAAGCATGTACCGTCAGCTTCTTTGTCTATCGGGCAATGGTTATTGTTGGTTTTCCTGCTGCCGATAGTATTGGCTTATTTATTAGGTAAAACCCAAAGCTGGCTTTTGCTGGCAGGCGGCCTTTACGTGTATTTCGATTTGCTGGTAGTGGCAAGGTATAGCCGCATTATAAAGCGCGCACATGCCCGGTTGAATAACAACAAGTTTTTAGAAGCGCGGTCTTTTATGAAAGAGCACAACGTGTGGGACGAGTGGACACTGCTTTTTCCCTTGCCTTTTGTTTTTCTGGGCAGCCGTTATAGAAAATTAATGAACGGCCTGCGTGAA
>CAZNRJ010000379.1:0-4015 GCA_964574945.1 uncultured Ohtaekwangia sp.
TTTCCTTGTCCTGTTGCACCCGCCACCAGCAAGTGCGGCATTTTGGTAAGGTCAATCACCATCAACTCGTTGCTGATCGTTTTGCCAATGGCAATCGGTAAATCCTTATCCGTTTTTTGAAAACGCTCTGTTGCGAGCACCGACCGGATGCCCACCATCTCACGGTTCTTATTAGGAACTTCAATACCAATCGTTCCCTTGCCGGGAATCGGTGCTATGATTCGAATGCCCAAGGCGGCAAGGCTTAGCGCGATGTCGTCTTCAAGGTTTTTAATACGTGAGATTTTTATTCCCGCTTCAGGAACGATCTCATACAAAGTTACGGTAGGGCCAATGGTAGCTTTAATACTTTGAATCCCGATTTTAAAATTAGTGAGCGTATTTAAAATCCGATCCTTGTTTTGATTTAGCTCCTCCTGGGTAACCTGAACTTTACTTGCCTCATATTCATTCAGTAATTCAAGGGTAGGAAATTTGTAGCTGCTAAGATCTAACGTAGGATCATATACTCCATGCGCCTCCACCAACTGTTCGGCCATTTCATCCGTGTCGCTTTTTGCTTCTTCAATGGTAAAGATCGGCTCACTCACTTTTTCAACCACTGATTGCTTTTTCTGTTCTACATTAAGCTCCAATTCAGTAGCAGCTACCGGTATTTCTTCAAACTCATTTTTTAAAATCAAAACAGGTTCAGGTTCCGCTTCCTTCACAGGCCAGTTGTCGCTGTCTTCGGTATAGGTTGGTTTAATGATAAGATCCTCTTCAGGCAGCAACGCATCATTGCCCATCGGCTTTGGATCTCTCACCCGGAAAGCATTGATGGCCGTTACATTAAAATAATAGATGATGAAGATGAAAAGTGAAAGTACCAGAATCAAAAATGTTCCCCATCCAAAAAGCCCGGCAGAGATTTTAGCAAGCTCGTAGCCCAAGCCTCCGCTGATAAAACCTATTTCACTTACCCCGGCCATGTTGTGTGTAATGTAGCCGAGCAAAAGACTGAGCCACAATCCGGCAAAGACCGAAAGGATGAATGCTGAGAAAATGGAAACCAGTTCCCTTTTAAAGACTAATTTGAAGCCTGTCAAAAACAAGAGTGGTGGAATAAAGAAAGCTGAAACACCAAGCCATTTAAAAATTAAGAAATGTGACGTGACTGCTCCGTACAAACCCAGCCAGTTTTCCACTTCACGCCCGGATTCTACAAGGTTTGTGCTCCACAATGCTTCAACTACACTTTGGTCGGCTTTGCCTGTAAAGAGATAGGATAGAAATGCCGTGAACAGGTAAAGTGATGCAATCAATAAAAAGAAACCGATGGCAAGGGCGAACCGCGGGTCTTTAATAAAATCGAAGTTGAAGCGGGTTTTTGATTTAGCTGACTTTGATTTTTTTTCCTTTTCAGGTTTTTTAAAGGTGTTGGATTTATAGGTATTTTCTGCCATCTAGTTTAAAAAGTACTCAAAACTAACAAAAATGCACGGAAACGTAAATTCCAATTGCACATACGCTGATCAGCTACTGAACCTCATCATAAATTTCAAATCAGGAAACCGTAGTATTCAGAGGGCCTATCCAGCAACGGAAGTGAGCTACCATCCGGCATATATTTTCATAAAATCGAATTCAGCAATCGAACTCCTCTTTCTGGTTATTTGGTTCTTATTAAAGATAGATTTTGACCTAAATCTGGTTATATTTCCTTTTGCCTTTACCTTTCAATAATGCGGTATACTTGCATTTTTATTGTCCTTATTTCCAGTTTGGCTACCGCCCAAACCCGGAAAATTGACAGCCTGCAAAAAATAATAGACCGGCATACCCGCGACACTATTGAATTACACGCCCGGATTAACCTTGTCTTTGAACTAACACGAAGAGACCCTGCGCAGGCGAAACAGCTCTCATTGCAAACAGCAAAACTTGCTGATTCGTTAAACCAGGTGCGTTGGCTTATGGCCGCCTATACTTACTTAGTTACACTCAACCGCGAAATGGGGCAGCTTGACAGTGGCCGATATTATCTCGCCAAAGCCGAAAGTCTATCAAAGGAGAATCCACATAACAAACGCATGCAATTTAACTTTTTGCGTGCTGCCGGGTTATTTTATAAAGACATTGGCGAGTACAATAAAGCACTGCCATTTGCAAAAGCGAGTATTGAGATTTGGGAAACACAGGACGAAACCATGGCAGGGCAACTTCTTAATCTTGGTAATCTATACTTTTACCTGGGCGATTTCAAAACCGCAGCCGACTACCACCTGCAAGGCCTCCGGTTATTTGAAAAGCTAAAGAACCTTCGCGGACAGGCTTATTGCCTGCACAGTCTCGGCAACGATTTTTTCAACATGAATCAATTGGCTACTGCAAAAAAATATTATGAACAATCCCTGCAAATGAAAGAACAGTTAGGAGATAAGCGTGGCGTGTTAACCACCACCATAAGCATGGGAGATGTTTACAAAGACATGAACGCTTTTGAGAAAGCAGAGGCCCTATACCAGGCAGGAATTGCAGCTGCGCGCGACCTGAAGCTGTCCAGCGAAGAAGCCCGTGCGTTACACCAGTCGGGGTTACTTTACAGGCGCATGAAAGAAATCGAAAAGGCCCGTGAAAGTTTCTCCAAAAGCATGGCCATATCCAAACAAATGGGCGATAGTATATCATTTGTAAAAACACAATCAGAAATACTTAATCTTGATCTGGCCGAACAAACCCAGAAGAAAACAGAAACGCAGATGCTGGATGGACTGAATACACTTATCCGCACGGGCGATCGGAAACAAGAAGCCATTGAATATTACAGGCTAAGTGAGTACTACACGCTTAACAAGGACTACGAAAAAGCACTGTATTATTTGAAAAAACATGAGGCGCTAAGCGACAGTGTCGAGGGCAACGCAGTACTGCTTCAGCTGAAGGACCTGGAAGAAAAATATAAAAGCGAAAAAAAAGAACAGGAAATAGAGCTACTGAAAAAAGATCAGGAGTTGCATGCCCTTGAACTACAACAACACCGCGCCAACACCACCATAATCGTAATTGCTTTGATTTCAGTTATTGTTATCGGTGCACTGCTGGTTAACCGTTACCGCGTAATGAACCGCATTAAACGACAGGCAGAATTGGAAAGCATGCGCCAGAACATTGCACGCGATTTACACGATGACATTGGCTCCACACTCTCCAGCATTAACATTATGAGTAAGCTGGCCATGCAACAACAAGACAACTCGGATCATCTTCAAAAAATCTCTACCTACTCCGGCCGCATGATGGAAACCATGAGCGATATGGTCTGGTCGATTAACCCGGTTAATGATTCGGTGGAACAGATGCTGGTAAAGATGAAAGAGTTTGCAGGCGAAATGCTTGAGCCTAAAAACATTCAATACGATTTCAACTATGATGAGTCCGTAACTCAAGTCACGTTAGATATTGAAAAGCGTAAAAGTCTTTTCCTTATTTTTAAAGAAGCTGTTAACAACACGGCCAAATACAGCGAAGCCACACAGGTTACCATCCAGGTAAACCGTGTTAACGGTACACTGAACCTGCTGGTGCAGGATAACGGTAAGGGTTTTGATTCATCCACCATTACCCGTGGCAACGGATTAAAAAACATGGCTGCCCGTGCGCACGCCATAAAAAGTAACTGGACGCAAACCAGCGGGCCCGGCAAAGGAACTTCCATCTCGGTTGAGGTACCCATCACATGATTAGGGTATGGATAGATTTCAGGCAAGAACTTTAATTTGATGTCAGATGCCAACCACCCTACTTGTTTTTGAAGATAACGACCTGCTTCGCGAAAGCCTGGGCAGCTTAGTGGCGCTCAATCCGGACTTTACATTGGTAGCCGCGTACTCCAACGTAATGGACGCAAAAGAACAAGTCACCCGGCACAACCCCGATGTGGTGCTCATGGACATCGACATGCCGGGCAGAACCGGGATTGAAGCCGTGAGAGAAATCCGCACGTTTAATTCTTACCTGCCGGTGATTATGCTTA
>CAZNRJ010000380.1:0-762 GCA_964574945.1 uncultured Ohtaekwangia sp.
TATACAGAAGTAGCCAAAATATTGCCATGATCATTGCTACCGTGCCATTATACCGCTGATTCAGGAACTGGGGCATCGTATAAATTTTGTTTTTCAAATAGACCGGAATAAAAAATACGGCTACGATAATCAACGTAACGGCAGCCATCCATTCATAAGTGGATATGGCAAGTCCCATTTTAAATCCAGATCCGGACATACCAATGAATTGCTCAGCAGAAATATTCGAAGCAATAAGCGATGCCCCAATGGCCCACCAGGTAAGGGAGCCTTCCGCCAGGAAAAAGTCTTTCGAGTCTGTAGAAATTTTTTTCTTCCGGTTATAAATCCAATAGCCATAGATGGCTACAATAAAAAAGTAAACAAGAAAAACTATGTAGTCAGGGGTGTGTAGTTTGTTCATTCGGTAGTAGTATTATTTAGTTAATTATAAGTTTAGCGTGTGGATATGTACTCCTTCACAAAGTCTAACCGAATAAAAGTCAGGTTCTTTTTTGAAAGAAGCAACATATTCGGCACTGACTTTAGCAGTATATTTTTGAACGGCAGTCTTCTTCACCAAATTGATGGTGCAACCGCCAAAGCCGCCACCCATTTGCCGGGCACCCAAAACATCAGGCCCAAAGTTTTCAGCAGTAGACACTAATAAGTCCGATTCGGGGCAGCTCACCTCGTATTGTCTGCTCAGCCCCCAATGTGTTTCAAACATTTTTTTGCCAAAACCCGTCAGGTTATTTGCTTTTAAAAGTTGGGCAGCTTGTT
>CAZNRJ010000380.1:772-4009 GCA_964574945.1 uncultured Ohtaekwangia sp.
ATTGACATTTGATAAAGACATCGGGTGAAACAATAGTTCGGATCAATTCGAGATCTTTAAGATCGGCATCACGCAAGGATTTAACCGCAGGTTTATTTTTTTGTATTTCAGAAACGCCTTCTTCACAGGCAGCCCTGCGCTGATTGTAAGCAGAAGAAGCAAGTTCATGTTTTACTTTGGTATCGATCAACAAAATTTCCATATCCTGAAAACTAATGGGGAGATATTCATGCTGAAGGCTTCGGCAATCCAACAACAGCGCTGAGTTAGCCTGGCCAAACAAACTGGCATACTGATCCATAATGCCACACCGAACCCCTGCAAACTCATGTTCGGCCCGTTGGGCAATCTTTGCTAACTGCAACCGGGTAAGATTGAAGTGAAACAATTCATTGAACGCAAAGCCAACGCCACTGCAAAGCGCAGCCGAGGAAGACATACCGGCACCCGTTGGGATATTTCCGCCAAATACACAATCAATTCCCGCCAAGGGCAAACCCTGCTGGTTTAATCCGTCAATAACACCCATCATGTAATTAATCCAATGGCCGCCCGGTTTTAAGTCAGAAAGTCGAAATGAAAATGATTCGTGGAAGTCAATGGAATAAAAATTGAATTGGTCAGAATAGTTTGGCGCTGTTGCAAAAGCGATGTGCTTATCCACTGCTGCCGGCATTACAA
Source organism: uncultured Ohtaekwangia sp. (assembly GCA_964574945.1). Lineage (GTDB taxonomy): Bacteria > Bacteroidota > Bacteroidia > Cytophagales > Cyclobacteriaceae > ELB16-189. The sequence goes on from CAZNRJ010000380.1 coordinate 1,454, forward strand.
AGCCATTGTTATAATCGGTATGCTCGCCAATCAAGTTGATACGGCCGGGGGCAATAACAAACAGAGGGTCTTTTTTAAATTTATCTTTAAATACAGCGGCAACTGATTGAAGCGTGGTCATTACAAATATTAAAAACTTAAAAGTAAGGGATTGAACGCTTATCAAAAATTGCATTTTAAGGAACAAATTACTGACCGCTATCGGACGTTACTATTCACCACTGAACATCTGGCAAACATTAACTATCCAAAATAGCCGGAAATCGCAATTATCAGCATTGGTACAGGCTTTGACTTTATTGCAATCAAATTACAGCGCCTATGTGGAAAAATTACCTTGTATTGTTCGTTCGAAACCTGACCCGGCAAAAATTGTTTTCTACTATCAACCTGCTTGGGCTTACTGTAAGCATGGCGAGCACGCTGTTGATTTACTTGTATGTAAAGCATGAGTTCAGCTACGACCGGTTTCACCCTCATGCTGATCGCATCTATCGGGTAAACCAGACTTTTATCTGGGGCGAAAATAACAATGCGCAGTTTGCCTCGACAGGGCCTGGAGTAGCCTATGCCATTCACCAGGAACTACCCGAGGCAGAATTGATGACCAGCATTCATACGCCTGGAAATTTTATTGTATCGTATGTAGCGCCATCCGAAGAAGTGATCGCTTTTGAGGAGAACCGGATACTCGCTGCCGATTCAAACTTTTTCAGGATGTTCAACTTTCCCTTAATTCAGGGCGATGCCAAATCTGTTTTTGACCAGGCCAACACCATGGTGATTACACAGTCAACCGCCAAAAAATATTTTGGCGATGATGATCCGATCGGGAAGCTGGTGCGATTTGGCGGATCAAACGGTGAAGACCAGAAAACATACGAAGTTACCGGTGTGGTGGAAGACACTCCTGACAACTCGTACATTGAGTTTGATATTCTGATTTCCATGAAAGGCTTTCCGGCTGTGTTGCGCACCTGGAGCTGGGTGTGGACACAATTAGAAACCTATGTGCGGCTTGACCCGAACGCGAACATTGCAAACGTTCGGGAAAAGCTTTCAAAAATTCCGCAAAAACATACGGCCGCCACATTACAAAACGCATTCAATACTACGTGGGATGAATACATCCAGTCGGGGAAAAAATGGGAATTATTTCTTCAGCCGATGACAAGCATTCATTTACCCGATGAGTCGGTTATGAACAGGCTGAACGATGCGGGAAACATCACCATCATTTACTCATTCATTGGCGCGGCCATTTTCATCACGCTTCTTTCATGCATCAATTTTATGAATCTTTCTACTGCGCAATTTACCCGCAGGTTGAAAGAAGCAAGCGTGCGAAAAATATTAGGCCTCGGTAAAAAAGAATTAATCACCGGCTATTTCCTCGAAGCGTTTGTGTTCTGTATGATCGGGTTAATCGTAGCGGTTGGCCTTACGCAACTGCTGCTTCCGTATTTTAACCTGATTACTGAAAAGTCGCTGGAGTTTAATTTATTCGGTGACATCAATTTACTGCTCATGCTGGGCGGTTTGGTGCTGCTCATGGCGCTTGTGTCGGGTAGCTATCCTGCCATTTTTCTCAGCTCGTTTAACCCGGTAGAAGCTATTAAAGGAAAAATCCGCATCGGTAGCGAAGGGAAGTTATTCCGCAACGGGCTGGTTGTTTTTCAGTTCAGTGTTTCCATTGTTCTGATTATTTGCACAGCCATTGTGTTTCAGCAACTGAAGTTTGTTTCTGAAAAAGAAATCGGTTTTAACCGCGAAAACCTGCTGGTGATCAACCATGCCGAAGCGGTAAAAAATGGTGAAAGCATTGTGAATGAAGCATTAACGTTGCCGGGCATCGTAAACGCATCGTTGTGTGCCTCAGTTCCCCCGCGCCTGTGGAATGGGGATGCGTTCGATGTGAAGGAAAAAAGCGGCCAGCGGCTGAACATTAATTTCACCAATGCTGATGAGCGATACATTTCCACGCTGGACATCCACATGAAGGTGGGGAGGAATTTTTCGAAAGAAAATCCCGGTGATGCAGAACGGGTCATCATCAATGAAGCAACCGCTAAACGAATCGGCTGGCCGGTGGATGAATCCACGTTAGGAAAAATTATAACGTATGAAAACTCGGAATTTGAGGTAATTGGAATTGTGTCGGATTTCAATTACTGGTCGCTTATTAACCCGATTGAGCCCATGGCCATCTTCCACGTCAACTCAGAGAAGTATTTTTATTCATTCGAAAAATATATAGTGCTGCGCACCGAATCGTTAAGTGGAGAGTCGTGGAAAAAAACGCTTGCCGAACTGAACAATGTGTGGAAAAAACATGCAGGCGATACCCCGTTCGATTATTATTTTGTTGACCAGGCTTTTGCCGAGGCCTTTAAAAGTCAGCAGCAGTTTGGCAAGGTGCTTACCATCATGGCTACGCTCGCTATCATGATTGCCGCATTGGGATTATTAGGCATGATCGTTTACGCGCTGGAACAACGAACAAAAGAAATCGGCATCAGAAAAGTTTCGGGGGCTTCAGTGTTTGACATTTTGAAA
>CAZNRJ010000381.1:0-2897 GCA_964574945.1 uncultured Ohtaekwangia sp.
CAACCATACAAGCCGTGTGATGAATGCAGGTGGAGTTACGTGGCAGGTGCTCCCTAATCATGGGCGCACCGGTTCGGCCATCACTCTTTTCCCGGTAACGGCAAAACCGCAAAACCTTTCTGCAACATCCCCCTATGTTGAGTACGATTTCTATACCTACAGCGAAGGGGAAGCAAAACTGCAACTCTACTTCTCCCCTACGTTAAACTTTCATCATAGCAGCACAGGTCTGCGATATGCGATCTCGATTGATGATGAAAAACCGCAGGCAGTCGGGCTGAATGAAGATGATACACAAACCAAAACGTGGGAACACTGGGTAGCCAATAATATCATTGTAAAAACATCTTCCCACCAGGTTGTAAAACCAGGCAGGCACACGCTTAAATTCTGGATGATTGATCCGGGTATTGTATTACAGAAATTAGTGCTTGATCTGGGTGGTGTTAAGTCCAGCTATTTAGGTCCGCCAGAAACAAAAATTCAAAAATCAGCTAACCAATAATATAGTCAAGTGTATTACGACATTTTAACTTTTGTATTTAAATGAGTAAGGATATTACTATCTACGATATAGCAAAGGCGCTACAGATTTCGCCTGCTACCGTCAGCCGGGGTTTAAAAGACCATCCTGGCATTCATAAAGACACCAAGAAACGCATTACTGAAACTGCTCGAAAGATGGGGTATCAGCAAAACATGTTTGCCAGCAATTTGAGGCGAAAGAACTCTAACACGATTGGCGTTATTGTTCCCCGGCTCAATAGTTACTTCATGTCCACAGTCATATCGGGTATGGAAGGGGTTGCCAATGCCCATGGCTACAACCTTATTATTAGTCAGTCGCAGGAATCCTATAAGAAGGAAATCACCAGTGTGTCCACTATGTTCAATAGTCGTGTTGACGGGTTAATGATTTCTTTGGCCTACGACACCAAAACGACCGATCACTTTGATGAGATGATTAAAAAACAGATACCTCTCATATTTTTTGATCGTGTGATTGATCATGTTGATTGTGTAAGCATTGTTATTGATAACGAAAAAGCAGGCTATGAAGCAACCATGCATTTGATTAACCAGGGGTGCAAGCGCATCGTGCACATTGATGGGAATGTAAATCGTAATGTATATGCAGACCGCCTGAAGGGATACAAGCAAGCGTTGATAGAAAGCAACCTTGAATTTGATGAATCTTTGGTGATCAGCAACAAACTCACTGATCAGGCAAGCGCAGTTGCAGCACAACAAATACTTGCCATGGAACACCTCCCGGATGGTATCTTTACAGCGAACGATACTTCTGCCGTGTCGTGCATTCGCGAATTGAAACGGGCAGGTTTGCGCGTTCCGGAAGATATTGCCATTGTTGGATTTAACAACGATCCTATCTCAACCGTAATTGAACCGAACCTCACTACAATTGATTATCCCGGGCAAGAGATGGGCGAGATTGCGGCCACAACACTCGTTAATAAATTAAAAAAACAACCTACCGGTAATCTCAATACGATTGTACTCAGGCACAATCTAATCGTACGGGGCTCTTCGTTAAAAAAAGGGAAGCCTGATCAGTAAAGATTCAACAAAGTTGAAATGGCCATGAACCTTTTCAGTCAGCTTTGCGTATTGAAAACCAGATCGATATATTTACATCGATCAATCAAAATGGCGCTCGGTACAAAACAAATTGAAAAAATTTCCAAGGCATTGGGCGATGCCCATCGTTTAAAAATCCTTCAGCACATTTCAAAAAAAGGGGGCTGCGGTCAGTGTTCAGAGATTCAGGAAGAAAGTTCGTTGGCCCAACCATCGGTAAGTCATCACATAAAAGTATTGGTTGAAGCCGGCCTTATCGAACCCGAAAAAGAAGGAAGAAATCACAAATACACCCTTAATGAAAAGCTTTTAAAAGAGTACACAAACTCTATTAACCATCTGAAATTCAACTGATTGTATTTTTTATAAAAATATATTGAAATATTTCAATGAATCAATGAACTAAACGACTCCAAAAAACATTTAAGATGACATGCTTCTTTAACCCGGGGCATTTTTTTAACCAAATACATCGAAACATTTAAATGTTTAACTAAATCAATTTAACCATGACCAAAATTTCATTTACCCCTTACTCTTTGGGAAACATCACGCTCACCAATCGAATAGTGATGGCACCCATGACCCGCAGCCGGGCAATCAGTAATATTCCCAATCCATTGATGGCCTCGTATTATGAACAACGCGCTGCAGCCGGATTGATAATTACTGAAGGGGTATCGCCTTCACCGAACGGGTTGGGCTATGCCCGTATCCCCGGACTTTTTTCCAAAGAGCAAATTGAAGGCTGGAAATTGACAACCCAGGCTGTTCATAACAAGGGCGGAAAAATTTTCGCACAACTAATGCACACAGGTCGTGTTGGTCACGCGTTGAATTTACCCACAGGCGCTCGTATAGTTGCCCCTTCGGCTGTTGTTGCCAAAGGCCAAATGTGGACAGACAAAGAAGGCATGAAAGATCATCCTGTTCCACAGGAGTTGAGCTTAGCGGAAGTAGCTGAGACAAAAAAAGAATATGTTCAGGCATCGCGAAACGCGATCGAAGCAGGTTTTGATGGCATTGAACTTCATTCGGCCAATGGATATTTGTTAGAACAATTTCTATCTCCACATTCAAATGTCAGAACCGATACCTATGGAGGATCCATTGAAAACCGGAGTCGTTTTGTTCTGGAAGTTGCCAAAGAAATAAGTGCTGCTATTGGAAAAGATAAAGTGGGCATTCGGCTTTCCCCTTTTGGAATATTCAACGACATGCCCGATTACAAAGAAGTGACTGCCACCTATACTTACCTGGCTGAGGAATTAAATAAAATCGGTATCGCTTACATTCAC
>CAZNRJ010000381.1:2907-4002 GCA_964574945.1 uncultured Ohtaekwangia sp.
GTTGACCACAGCAGCGGTGGCGCCCCCGAAGTTCCGCTTAGCATAAAACAAACGATTCGTCAAAAATTCAAAAACACGTTAATCCTTTCTGGCGGTTATACATTGGCCCGGGCAGAAGAAGATTTATTGTCAGACTTTGCAGACCTGGTTGCATTTGGTAAACCTTTTATTACCAATCCTGATTTGATTGACCGCCTTCAAAAAAAACTTCCCCTTAATATTACGCTGGATGCAAACACCTTGTACTCAGCCGATGCAAAAGGATATACCGATTATCCGGTCTACCAGGATGAATTGATAAATGCTTAAACAACTCGTTTCAAACTAAATTTTAAAAACCATGTCAACAAAAATCAAATCGATCTCAGCCGTTGGTGCCCGTATTGTTCTTGGCCTGATCTTCTTTGTGTTCGGTCTTAACTTTTTCTTTCACTTTATTCCAACACCTCCACCCGCAGGCGGGGTGGCCGATGCTTTCACCGGAGGGTTATTTCAATCTGGTTATTTCTTTCCGATGTTGAAAGGATTAGAAGTTGTGCTGGGAGCGTTGCTCCTGATCGGATACTTTGTGCCTCTGGCGCTTGTAGTGCTTATGCCTATCAGTATTAACATCTTATTGTTCCATGCATTTCTTGCCCCTGAAAGTACCGCGATGGGTATTGTTATCGTCTTGTTGCAGGTTTACTTAGCCTGGGTATACCGGGATTATTACAAACCGTTATTCAACCGCAAGACAGTTATAAGTGTGTAAGGACAGAACGGGTTATCAAAATTCAATCTGGTGTTAAGTTAATCATGAATTGTTAACCCCTGCCCTTGGTGTTTCGCGTTGGAATGAGCGCGGCTCACCAACATCGATTTCGTGACTAACCTGTTATCCTCCTTCATCTTGTTTGTTGGTCAGGAAGACACAACAAAGGCCGAAGGCGTGCGAACACAAACAACAACTTAGGTTATAAGTGTGTAAGGACAGAACAGGTTATCAAATCCAATCTGGTGTTAAGTTAATCGTGAATTGTTAACCCCTGCCGTTGGTGTTGCGCGTTGGAATGAGCGCGGCTCACCAACATCGATTTCGTGACTAACCTGTTATCC
>CAZNRJ010000382.1:0-2002 GCA_964574945.1 uncultured Ohtaekwangia sp.
CCTATTTTGTCCAATAGTCTATGACTGTCACCTTATCCAGGTGCGGCTTAAGGACTTCTACAAAAGCTACATGCTCCGGGTGCACGAGATAGTCATCGCGGTCTTTATCGCTGGCAAAACTTACGAAGAAGCAATGAGTCAATCCTTGATTCAGACCTTCAGGGCTTGAATTGGTCCCCCACTCATAGTCTTTTATTAAACTGATCTTTCTCTGTAAAGCAGAAAAAGCATCTTCCACTTTTTTAACATCTTCCGGTGAGGAAGCATCATTGAATTTAAAGAGCACAACGTGGCGTAACATTTTCCGGGGTTCGGTTGGTTTTTGATTGGGCGTGCAGGAAACAGCTATTAGCGCGAAGCTTAAAAATATGAGGATACTTTTCATAGATAATTATTTTTAGATACGATAATTAATTCTTCACATCCCCATCATTACAAACGCACCCCAATAGTAAGGATCTTTATACTTGGTCATCAATTGCAGTTGCGCTTGCTTAAAGGCATTTGCTTTGCTGCCGCCTTTTGCAAGGTTAGTATAAAAGTTTGTCATCAATGCCTGGGTAGCGGCATCATCTACTTTCCACAAACTCATTACCAATGCTTTTGCACCTGCCACTAAAAATGCCCGTTGCAATCCGTACACCCCCTCGCCTGCACGCACATCGCCAAGTCCTGTTTCGCACGCACTCAACACAATCAAATCAGTACCATCTAATGAAAGGTTCATCGCTTCATAAGCCGTGAGCACTCCATTATCATTACTTTCCAGGTTAGGTAATGCTTCCCCTTTTAAGGTGGGCGATGCACCTGCAAGAATAAGTCCTGAGCGCAATAACGGATTATCTTTTGCATTTTCCTGGTGGATGCCTGCTGCTGATTGTTCAACATCCGCCTGGAAATATCCATGCGTTGCAATGTGAACGATGGCAGGTCCCTTCAATGATTTAATCACTGCCTCCGTTGCAGCTTTTTGTACATAGGGTGTGGTTTGATAGCCCCCTGTTTTAAGAATCTTACCAATGTTATCAATTTCCAGTTTTGTTCCCGGCAAGGCCGCCACCGCATCGCCCCCATAATCAGGGAAACCCAATAAGAAGGCATTCTTCTTTGTGGCAGATGGTTTCCTGTTTTTTAAATCGAGCACATCTTTCGAGTTGCCTACCATTATCAAATCATACCTGCTCAATAAATAATCCCCATCTGTTTTCTTTAGTGTGCTCAGGCTAATTTGATTATAAACACCATCTGCAGAAACATAAATTGTTTTCTTTCCCGCTAAGGCGGGATCGATGCGGGCCCAGTATTGATCGTATGAATACGTATCGGCACCTTTTTGCTGAATGGAATTCCGATAGAATTTAGCATAGCGGGTTTCCAACTGGTTGCCATTATCAAGGATCACCAACTTTGGAACGGTTGCCCCTTTTGTGATTATCAACGCGGCATATTTTGAGTCAGCTGTAAAATCTTTATCGAACGAACGGATCCTTATAAACTCAATAATAGCTTCCTGATCAGTTAATGAAGCCGCTACCTGAGCGAGATTAATTTTTCGGCAGAATATCCTTTCGAGAAATCAGCGGATTGCTGCGACAGCGAACGTTCCATATCGTTTGCCTCTTTCTCAAGCGCTGCCAAATCAACTTTTTGTTCTTTTAATTCTTCTTTCGACAAGGAGTATAACCTTGCCAGCGTTTCTTTTTTATCCAGCCAGGCCACATAATTTTTTATGAGGTCATTGTTACCACTGCTTAAAATAGCCTGTTTGATTTTATTGGTTGAATTAAGGAGCAATCCTTTGGTAGCCACCTGGTAATCATACATTGTATTAATGATCGCTGAATTGGAAGCGCTCGCCTCGAGGCAATAATTATAATACCGTTGAAAGCGCGGCTGAAGCACATCCCAATATTTTGTTTTCTCCGCTTCGCTCATAGGCGGGAAATAGCGGTTAATAAAATCCAGCGACTTATCCATGGCAATGGTGTAACTCGCATCGGCT
>CAZNRJ010000382.1:2012-3991 GCA_964574945.1 uncultured Ohtaekwangia sp.
TCTTCCAATATAAGATTGCTAAATCTTCTTGCGACTTCACATAATCAGGATGATTGGTATCAAGTGCCGTTCCGCGAATCCTCAGTGCTTCCGTAAGATTTTGTTCTGCCTCAACATACTTGCCTTGCATGCGATAAAAATTTCCAAGGTCATTTAAAACTTTTGCATAGTTGGGGTTATCCTTGCTCTTAAATCTCTTCAGGTAAAAATCACCGGCACGTTTCAAATAGTCTTCAACCCTATCCATCTTATCAAGTTGAATATAGAGTAACCCTAACGAATTCAATATTCCGCCATAGTATGGATTATCGGCAATTACTTTCAGTTTCTTTTCCAATCTCAAGTAAACTGCTTCGGCTTCTGTTAACTTTCCTGTTTGCTGATACAAAAGCGCCAGGTTTGATTGAAACCCCACTTGGTTATTAAGGTTGACATTTAGTTTTTCAACAATTGCTATGGCGGTAGTAAGTTTTTGAACTGCCTGGTCTATCCTGCCTATTTCTGCATACAGAATGGATTGATTGTTTAGTACAACCGCATACTCCTGTGTTTCATTTCCAAATAACTTCTCTACCGTTTTAAGGGCTTCATTAAAGTAATTCTCCGATTCATTGAACCGGGCAGTTTCCTGGTAAAGCACGGCCATATTATTGAGTGAAGAAGCATACGCCTTGCTATCCGTGCCCAACGATTGCTCCCGGATGGAAAGCGCTTCGGAGCTATGATACTCGGCCAAATTGTAACGACCCATTGTAGCATAGAGCAACCCAAGGTCGGCATGTACTTTACTGTAATTGATGTTGTCTGTTAAACCGTTCGCTTCATAGGCAAGCTTAGCTTCCAAAAATGAAACCTCGGCCAACTTGAACCTTTTGAGTTCGTAGAGCGCCTCAGCACGGTCTAAAATATCCCGGCACTTTTGGGCGTTGGATTTCTTATTGTCATCGGCCATGAAACTACTTGCCGCAGAAGCCGTTTTTAATGCACGTTCATTAAAATCTTTCACATTCATCATACCGGAGTTATCAATTACGGTAATAGCGTAATTAAAATCCGTTGAATCCAGTTTATCGCGGCTTGCATCAATCTCACTGTTTGCCCGGTCTTTACCCGCCTGCGTTGCTTTTTGCAGAAGCCTGTCTTTCATGCCGCCCAACTGAGCGTGGCTCAATAAGGGAAACACTATGAATACAATTCCAACAAAAACAATCTTTTTCATATTTATTAACATACTCAAATCAATTGTTATTGAAAATCATCACTTTCTCTATACGCTTTAATTAATGCAAGTTCGCCTTCCTTTCCTTCCTTGGCGTTGCCATGTTCCATGCCCATAATACCGCGATAGCCTTTATCGTAAATGTGTTTGAAAATATTCTTGTAATTAATCTCGCCTGTGGTGGGCTCTTTCCTTCCGGGATTATCTCCAATCTGAAAATACGCGATCTCGTCCCACGTGGCATCGATGTTATTGATCAGGTTGCCCTCGTTGCGTTGCATGTGATAGATGTCGTAAAGAATTTTACACGAAGGACTCTTTACGGCTTTACAGATTTCAAAGGTTTGATCGGACGTGCGCAAAAATAATTCAGGCGTATCGCTGAGCGGCTCAAGCACCATCGTTAAGCCATGTGGCTCTAAAATCTCTGCCCCTCTGCGCAAAGCATCAACCACATTTGCTGTTTGCACTCCTATGGGGGTTCTGCGTTCAAAGAAGCCGGGCACAACGGTTGCCCACTTTGCATTTACGCGCTTAGCAGCCTCTACTGAAAGTTTACACGTTTTGATAAACACATCCTTAAACTCCTGCTTGCCTGTAGTCAATGATACCTTCCAGTTATCGCCACCATCAATTACAAAAACGCCCATCGTCATGCCTAATTGAGCAAGCGTTTTACCAATCTGTTCTTGCTCGGCAACAGGCCGGCCTAACAACCCATTATCTCCAATTCCGCGAAAGCCCTGATCGGCCATAAATT
>CAZNRJ010000383.1:0-1146 GCA_964574945.1 uncultured Ohtaekwangia sp.
CCCGACACAAGGATTTTCAGTCCTTTGCTCTACCAACTGAGCTACGTCACCTAAAAACCAGCCTTTTTAGCTGATGGGGTCACAAAAGTATGCAAATTTCAATTTGGTGCAAACCCGGCCTCAATTTTTCGGGTTTTGTTATAAAATTTGATTCAACCACGAGGGTAAACTAACTTCCCGTTAAATTTTCTGCTATGGCTGTATTACAGCAAGTTCTTTTCGTCATTACGCTTGCCATCGCTGTTTACTTCATCCGTAAAAGGGTGTTGCGCATTCGTGGCAACATACAACTTGGCAAAAAACAAGTGGTAACAGGTGATTCGGGTAAACGCCTTCAAAACATGTTATTGATTGCGTTCGGGCAGAAGAAGATGTTCAAGAAATTAATACCGGCTACGTTTCACTTTTTTATTTACATCGGCTTTCTGGTGATTAATCTGGAAGTACTTGAGTTTGTAATTGATGGTGTGGCCGGAACACATCGCATCTTTGCTCCTTTTCTTGGCGGTTTCTATAACGTGTTAATGAATGTGTTTGAGTTTCTCGCTATTGCAGTTTTGTTGGCGTGTATAATTTTCTTAATCCGTAGAAATATAATTAAGGTTGCCCGCTTTCAATCTGTTGAGATGAAAGGTTGGCCCAAACTGGATGGCAACCTGATCCTGGTTATTGAAAGTATTTTAATGATCGCCATTCTTACCATGAATGCAAGTGATCAGGTTCTACAAACCCGCGATGATCATTATGCAACTACCGGAACACTTTTCTTCAGTTCATTTCTGATCCCATTGTTTTCAAACCTTAGTACGCCTGTGCTTATTATCATTGAACGTTTTGCATGGTGGTTTCACATTGTTGGTATCCTTGGGTTTACGGTGTATGTCACCTATTCAAAACACTTACATATTTTCATGGCTTTTCCCAACACGTATTTTGCCAAGCTGGAGGTAAAAGGTCATATCAATAATATGCCCATCGTGACCAACGAAGTGAAGTCGATGCTGGGGCTTACCACAGAAGCACCGGCAACTCCTGCTGAACCCGGGCGATTTGGAGCAAAAGACATCAATGATCTTAGCCGTACAAATTTAATGGCCGCCTATTCGTGCACGGAGTGTGGCCGTTGCACAGCAGAGTGCCCGGCTA
>CAZNRJ010000383.1:1156-3972 GCA_964574945.1 uncultured Ohtaekwangia sp.
CCCGGCTAACCTTACGGGAAAGAAACTATCCCCTCGCAAAATCATGATGGATACGCGCGACCGTATGGAAGAAGTTGGAAAAAGTGTACAAGTTGGGGGCACTGGATTGAATGATGGAAAGACTTTATTAAATGATTACATCACCAAAGAAGAAATCAATGCCTGCACGAGTTGTAATGCTTGCGTGGAGGCTTGCCCGATCTTGATTAATCCATTGGAAATTATTTTGGAGCTGAGACGCTATGTTGCCATGGAAGAGTCTGGTTCACCTGCGCAATGGAACAGCATGTTTCAAAACATTGAAACCAGTTTTGCGCCCTGGAAATTTTCGTCAAGCGACCGGTTTAACTGGAGTAAAGAGTAGAATGCCTATGAACTATATTGTAAGTCAATTACCGGAGCATCTATTCTGGGACAGTGATCTAACCAAGCTAGATGATGTAGAACATCATGAAAAAATTATTGTTCGAACCTTTGAGCGCGGGGATATTGAGGACATGGCTCTTGTGATTGCTTATTATGGCAAAAAAATTTGCTCGGAAGTATTAAAGTCTGCCTATTACCTTCAGGAAAGTGCCATGTTGTTCGGTTCTTTATTTCTCAATATTGATAAGGCTTCCTTTGAAGCGGTAAATAGAACGCAGCACCATAGTATATGAATCTTTATTCTAATACTGTTTCTACTGAAATGATAAGTGTGCTTAAGAGCATGATGGAAGTTAGTGATTTGTCTGCTTTTAGATTGGTTGGAGGAACAAGTTTGGCACTTCAGTTAGGGCACCGAACATCGGTTGATATAGATTTATTTGCTGCTGGTGGATCTCCGACTCCGGAAGAAATAGGTCGAATCCTAAGCTTGAATTTTTCAAATGAAGTAAACATTGCGCGATTTCAGCGATTTGGACTGACAGCGTGGGAAAACTATGTAATGTAATGATTGACGGACTGAAACAATACGAATTGAGTATTCAAAAAGAGGAGGAAAGGAAACTTGATCACAGAGAAAAGAAGATTCAAGCTCTCATTGAGGAAAAAAGGAAAAAGGATAACCTATGAACGTACCAACCCTTGCCGAACTTACTGCCAAAGGCGAACCACCTGAAATTCTTTTTTGGGTGGGATGTGCCGGGTCGTTTGACGATCGCGCAAAACGAGTAACCAAAGCATTTGTAAAAATCCTGAATGCCGTAGGAACAAACTTTGCGGTATTAGGAACGGAAGAGTCGTGCACGGGTGATCCTGCACGCAGGGCGGGCAATGAATTTCTGTTTCAGATGCAGGCGATGAGCAATATACAGGTGCTCAATGGATATAATGTGAAGAAGATTGTAACCGCTTGCCCGCATTGTTTCAACACAATAAAGAATGAGTATCCTGAATTGGGAGGGAGCTATGAAGTAATTCATCATTCAACGTTCCTTCAACAATTAATTAATGATGGCAAAATCAAACTAACCGAAGGCGGATCATTCAAAGGAAAAAAAATTACCTACCACGATTCATGTTATTTAGGACGGGCCAATAATATCTATGAAGCTCCACGGGAAGTACTGCAAGCCCTGGATGCTGATTTGGTAGAGATGAAACGTTGCCGCACAACGGGTTTATGTTGTGGTGCAGGAGGGGCGCAGATGTTTAAAGAACCTGAAAAAGGAACCAAAGACATTAACGTTGAACGCGCTGAGGAAGCTTTATCCACGGGTGCAGGAACCATTGCCGTGGCGTGTCCGTTTTGTATGACAATGATGACCGATGGCGTAAAGAGCAAAGAAAAAGAAGCAGATGTGAAGGTGAAAGATTTGGCAGAACTGATTGCAGAGACAATAAAATAGAATGACAAGGTACGATTTACGAAGTGCAATTTATTTAAGACCTCCAATTCGTAATTCGTCATTCCTAAATTTTAAATTTATATAATGTATTTACCCTTTGAAGAATTACCGGACGAGAGCAGGGTTTGGATTTATACCGGAAGCCGGGCATTCACCCAGGCAGAAGAGAAATCTGTGAGTGAACTGCTTGAATCATTTTGCTCCAACTGGGCTGCTCATGGAGAACCCCTTAGAACTTCTTTTAAAATAGAGCGAAGTCAGTTTATTATTATGGCGCTGGACGAAGATTTTCAGAACCCAAGCGGGTGCTCTATCGATAGTTCAGTAGGTGTGTTGCGACAAATTCAAACGGCAACAGGCATCGATTTTTTAAATCGCTCCGTTGTTCCCTTTCTAATCAACAATCAGGCGACATTAGTTCCACTTTCCAATTTGAAGGCGGGTTTTGCATCGGGCGAATTAAAATCCGATACCCTCACCTTTCACACATTGGCTGCAACGAAGGGCGAATGGGAATCCGGCTGCACAATTCCGGCAGAAAAATCGTGGATGGCAAAATATTTACCTAAAACTGCGTTAAGTCAATAGCGCGGATATTTCGTATTTTTAGCCTTGTTATAGTTTATGAGAGTTAGTGTTGCATTGGTATTGGCCGGATTGCTTGTGGTAGCTGCTTGTAGCCCCGAAAAAAAGGCTATGAAGTCCTTCCGTTATGGCAAGTATGAGAAGGTAATCGACTATTATAAAGGGACTCTCAAAAAAGATCCCAACAATGGGCGGGCAAATTACTACCTGGCCGAATCCTATAGGTTATCCAATCGTGTAAAAGAAGCGGAACCGTTTTATGCCCGGGCAAAAGGGAAAGGCGTAAATCCGGATTCAGTAAAATTATATTACGCCAAATCGTTGCAAGCCAATGCTAAGTACGGGCAGGCCCGAAACGTGCTTGAAGAATTGGAAAGCACAACCGAAAACGATAAGATG
>CAZNRJ010000384.1:0-3965 GCA_964574945.1 uncultured Ohtaekwangia sp.
AGCTTGGTGAAGAATAAGGATATATAGGACATTAATGTCCTATATATACACGTTGTGTGCAATTCCCCCCTTAAGGAAATTTTAAAGAAGTCTGTAGATAACGTTACCTTAGCCATGAAATCGAAAACAGATCTCCGTGGGAAAATGGCATCGAAAGAATCCGAGTGCAATTCTGAGACGGGTGTTTCATGGAAAAGTCAGTGGTGGAGCTTAGCTACCCCGAATACAATAATTATTAAAATCATTTGTAGACACCCAATTCGATTTCTTAATAATTCTCTTCATCAAAAGTGATGAGCAAGAGAATTATTTTGCTTTTTATAAACTGAACTTTAAAAATCAACGGTTGTTGCACACAACGTTATATACAATTTCGAAAGCTAACGGACGCACCGTACCTTAGTAGTGCTCTATGAAAGACCGTTGGCCCAATGGCGTGTAAAAACCCGAGCGCAATTCTGGTTGAAATGTAAAAAGTCCCGATGTGCAAATCGGGACTTTAGGACAATTTAATTGGTGGCCCCGACATGTCGGGGACCCCGTTCAGAATAATTTCTATGCTAAGATACATTTCCTTAGAGCATTTTTTCAAATCACTTAAACCCTTTAATTATGAAAAAGGAAAAACTGGCTCTTGATGTAGTAAACCCACACGCTGCAGGTATTGATGTGGGAAGTCGTTCTCATTACGTGGCTATTGGCCAGCGTGATGAAGAGGTGAAAGAATTTGGTGTGTATAATGAAGACCTCATGGCTCTTGCGCAATGGCTTCTGGACAATGATGTTAAGACGGTAGCCATGGAAAGCACAGGTACTTACTGGCAAAGTCTTTTCACCACGCTACAAGGTGTTGGACTTGAAGTCATTCTTTGCAATGGAAAATTCACCAAGAACATCAAAGGGAAAAAGGCGGATGTAAAGGATTGCCAATGGATTCAAAAACTTCACACGCTCGGTCTTTTGAGTGGAAGCTTTCTTCCAGATGAAGCAACCGAACAACTCCGAACTTATTGCAGGCACCGGGCTAATTTGCTTGAGCAAGCTGCTGACACTTCGCGCAAAATGCAAAAGTATTTGAGATTGCTCAATCTCCGGTTAGATGTCGTTGTTAAAGATGTAACCGGGCTCACCGGACTTAGCATTATCGATGCTATTTGCAAAGGCGAAATGAACCCTGAAAAGCTTGCTTCGCTTCGACATGGGAACTGTAAAAAATCAGAACAAGAAATAGCAAAAGCCTTGCAAAGCAATGGAAGGAAAGACCTGCTGTTTTCATTGACCCATGAATACGAGTTGTATCAAATCTTTCAAAGGAAGATCAGTGAGTGCGACAAGCAGATACAAAAACTTCTTCACGAGCAGATCAATAATGATGATAATAAAAAGCAACATCACATAGAAGGTAAAGTCTATAAACGCATCAATAAGAATAACCCCGACATTAATATCAACTTACTTTCATATCAATACTTCGAGGGAGTTGACCTGCTGGGTATTGAAGGTGTGAGCCACTCTACAGTATTGACACTGATGAGTGAAGTAGGACACGGAATAAATAAGTTTGAATCTGCTAAGCAATTCACCAGTTGGCTGAGATTAGCACCAAACAACAAAATCAGTGGTGGAAAAATCCTGAGTAATAAGATGCCCAAAGGAAGTAACCGATTAAAGATAGCCTTGCGTCAAGCTGCCAATGCAGTAGGTAATCTTAAGGATACGGCTCTCTCCAATTTCTTTAAGCGTATTGCTTTTCGGAAAGGAAGAACCTCAGCTATCTCAGCTACGGCAAGAAAGCTGGCGGTAATCATCTGGAATATGATTACCAGGAAGGTACCTTATAAGACCGACACACAATACGAGTTCCTGGATCAAAAAAGAAAACGCAAGGTCATGGAAATGAAAAAGCTAATTCATAAGTTTGATATCACACCTGACGACCTCGGATTACAATTGAATATCAACAACTTGTGAAACGTTAGTCAGAATTGGACATTTTTGAAAGCAAAAAATATAAACCCTGATAACGGGAGGGAATAAAATCGAATGAAAGCTCGTTTAGGCATTGGTGTAAAGGCAGTAGCCAACCCGGTCAGAATTCTGGAGATGGGTGCATTGTGAAATATTAAATGGTGGAACTGCTTGACAGTTACCCCGAAGAGAATAATTCTTAAAAACATGTATATGCACCTCATTCGATTTATTAATATAGCCTGAAAATTTTTGGGTAAGGGATTTTATGCGCCCTGTAAAAAAACTATATACAAACGTGACAAATCGTTATAGAGAATAGAGAATGCCACGAACAAGATTTCAGGTTGATTATAAATAAAGGAAAATGAAAAAACTATTTCTGGTTGTTTCTGTAATTGTATTATTCAGCTTCAATCAAACAACGCAAGAAAAAACTTTCAAAATTTCGGGAGTCGTTAATGGGGATTATTCAGATTACATATACCTCAATTATGGAAAGAAAAAAGATAGTACAAAGGTCGCAAACAACAGATTTGAATTTAATGGACATGTAGAAAGACCAATCGAAGGTCGGTTAAACCTGAGACCAGACGCTAACGTAGCTTGGATTTGGATTGAGAATAGTGATATTGAAATCTCCGGTGATTTTTTCAAGCGGATTCAAGATAATAAGAGACCAATAAATCTTTATAGAATAAATGAAGTTAAAGGTTCTCATTCAGCCAAAATTCAGGAAGATTACCGAACCTTCTATCAGTCCAACAAAACAAAGGACAATTTTAGCAGTTTATTGTATGAAAAACTTAAAACATATATAAAAGAAAACAGAAGTCATCCTTATAGCGGAAAAATTTTAGGGGATCTTGCAGTAATGAATCCTATTTTAACAAGAAATGAATTCAACAATCTTTATTCGTTGATTGATACAACACAGCAGAATAAAGAAGATTTAAAAATGTTTAAGACGGGAATTGCAAACTTAGGCACGTACAGTGTTGGGAAACCATTCTTGAAATTTAAGTTACCCAGTACCAATGAAAAGGAAATTGATATAGAAAGCTATTTGGGCAAAATCACATTAGTTGATTTTTGGGCCTCTTGGTGCGGACCTTGTCGTGCTAAACATCCTGAATTGATTGAACTTAAAAATAAAATTAAAAATAAAAACTTCGACATTTTAAGCATTTCTATAGATGATAATAAAAGTAGTTGGCTTAAAGCCATAGAAAAAGACAAATTGCCCTGGATAAATTTACTTGATATAAATAAAAAAGTGTCTAGTAAACTTGGAATTGTAGCCATTCCATACAATTATCTTATAGACGAAAACGGAAATATTATAGGCTCAAATTTATCAATTGAGAAAGTCGAGGAGTTGCTAAATATAAAAAGTGATAAGTGAAAGAAAGCACTGCTGCCAACAAAGGTAGCTGTTGCACAACATCTCGTTAGAAATGAATTTCAAAAAGTTTTGATGCCCTAAGTTCTTGTTGATCGCTGACCAACAATGCTCTATTCTTATTAATTTGATTTTTCTATCTTCATTAAATCGAATATGCGAAGCATCCTGTTCAATTCTTCACAGCAGTCTGCAATGATTGGCTAAACGTGTTGAGTGATGATGTATGCAAGCAAATAGTACTTGATTCGTTGAAATTTAGAATCAGCCGTGGTGAAGTAAAAGTAGGGGCGTTTGTAATCATGCCCAATCACATTCATCTCATCTGGCGCATTCAAAACGATTATACTCTTGAAAATGTGCAGCGTGATTTCTTGAAGTTTACTGCAACGTCTATTCTTGAAAGAATTAAAGAAAGCAGAGGTGAAGGTGAGCTGGAATCTTTGTATGTTAGATTGAAAGACAGGAAATTTCAAGTGTGGAAACGTAATTCGATGAGTATTGACTTAATCTCTGATGGATTTTTCAAGCAAAAGATTGAGTATATTCATAATAATCCGTGTCAGCCACATTGGAACTTAGTCAATCATCCAAC
>CAZNRJ010000385.1:0-3931 GCA_964574945.1 uncultured Ohtaekwangia sp.
TTATTTTAACACTAAGCAGATTGTCAAGCGTCAGAGTCTGGCCAAGCGCACTTTCACCGGGGAAATATTTTTTAGCTGTCCGTTCGCTGATGGCCATCGTATTGGGTTCATCCAAAATGCCGTTAAGATTACCCTCCAGCAAAGGCACGGTAAAGATTTTGAAGAAATCCTTCCCCGCCCAAACCACATTCGACTCTTTGATGTTTTCAGTTTCCCGTTTCACTAAATAAGACCCGCGCTGGCGGAAATGAACAGCCGCTTCCACTTCGGGAATTTCTTCGGACAACGCGGCAGCCATGGGTGCAGGAGCGAAAATCATGTTCCAGTGATTACCCCCGAAAATAATATCGGATTTGACGCGGTAAATACGATTTGCCTGTTCATGATGACGGTCATAGCTCAGCTCGTTAATCACAAAAAGTGCAATGATCAGGCACACGGCTACCCCCACCGACAGGCCGAGCACATTAATGAATGAATAAAACTTGTGCTTGCGCAACGTGCGCAGGGCGATGGTAAGATAATTTTTTATCATGGTCTTGGCTGTTTGATTTTCTGATTGAAGCGTGTGTTGTTGTGTTTTTCGCAAGCCCGAAGTATTGCCGAATGAGCGCAGCACTTCATGGTAAGCATCTATAAATTTTTTATCCTTTTCCATTTCGGCTTCCACAGCCGAACAGATGTGATCAACGATTTCGTCCTGTAAACCTTCGTACACAATACCCCGGTAGTGCAGGTCTTTGATGATGTAGGCGATATGATCGTTTGTGAGATTCATGTGTTTTGAGTTGACAGTTGACAAACACAATTGACAACATTTTGTCAACTGAGCCGAAGGCTTTGTCAATTGTCAACTGATTTCAACCTGTAGCACATTTCCCATCGTGCGTATAAAGTCAACAAACTCACTCACGCGTTCCTTCACCAGGGATTTGCCTTCAGCGGTAAGCGAATAATATTTTCTAACGCGTTTACCGATTGTTACCACTTCCGTTTTCAACATTCCCTCCGCTTCCAATTTGTGAAGTGTGGGATAAAGGGCCCCTTCGGTAAGCAGAATCCGTTCATCGGATAACTCCTTTACCCGCTGTGTTAATTCATAGCCATACATTCGGCCATTGTCTTTTAAAACCTTTAGCAGGATGGTTTGCAATGTGCCTTTTAAGAGTTCGGGGGAATGCATCATAGACTAATACATAAGTGAATTATGCATATAAGACGCAACCGGGCTTCCGCGGGTTGCACGATCTCACTATTTTTTATTTAATTTCACAAATCAACTTCTACAAACCGTGCGGTCAGTTTACATAATAATCGGGTTTTTCTTTGTCTGGTGCTTGCTTTGCGCACAATGGTATTTGTTTTGGGTAAAAGGATTGAGCCCTAAGCCAGAAAACATTAACCCGCATGAGTCCGCCTGGGCAATTACTGAAATCCTGCTTATGATACTGGTTTCCGTGCTAATTGGGTTTGCCCTGGCGTGGTTCCTCAGGCAACAAATCATTTTAAAACAAAAGCAGGAGGTTCAAAATTTATTGACTGAGCGCTCTGCTCACCTCGCATCGCAGCATTTATTACAAGACCAAATTCAAAAAGCAGAAGGCACGTTGTTCCGTGCGCGGGAAACCTTTCGCGAAGATTTTTTAACAGTATCGCGCGACAATGAGCGCTTAAAGGCAGAATTAGATGAATCGAATCGTATAAAAGAGACGCTTGATTCTGAGATCAATAAACTTCAATCAGAAAAAGAATCCATTCAAAGTAAGCTCGATCAAAGCAAAAAGGAGTTTAGTCAATTGCAATTAGCTAAGCTAAAACTTGAAAGTGACCAGGAGTTGTTAGCGCAAAAATCTGTTCCCCAAAATACATCGAGCGAACGACTTCCTGCTGCAAAACCGGGCAAGGAAGAGAAAGACGATCTGAAAGTAATAAAAGGTATTGGGCCGGGTATCGAGAGAAAATTAAACCAGCAGGGCATTTACAGTTATCGACAAATCAGTGATTTTACACCAGAATTCATCAAAAAAATAAGTGAAGCCATTCTCTTTTTTCCGGGTCGCATTGACCGCGACCGCTGGGTGGAACAAGCCTCTAAGCTTTATTTGGATAAGGTGAGAAAGCAGTAAAGTTCCACGCTGATGTTTCCCAAATAATCTGTCTATCTATTCTATTAAGAAAAAATATTTTGCTCATATAGTATGCATGCAGAATATATTTTTTATATCTTCGACATCGTTTGCGGAGAATGAAAAAGGAAGAAACCATTGATTACAATATCAAAACTGCCTGGCATGGCATTGCCCGCATGTATAATCAGCAGGCAATAAAATACAATGGCACCATGTCGATTGGGTTTGCGCTTTTGAATATTCATTCGGAGGAAGGAACGCCCGCCACGAAGATTGGGCCTATGATGGGATTGGAAGCACGAAGCCTTACCCGGCTGCTCAATTCCATGGAGGAAAAAGGGCTGATCTATCGCCAGGCCGATAAGGTTGACAAGCGATCGGTGCGTATTTATCTGACAAAAGCCGGTAAACTGAATAAAGAGAAGTCGCGCGAAACCGTGCTTCGCTTTAATGAAGTGGTACGCGAGGAAATTCCGAATAAAAAATTAGATGTGTTTTTTGAAGTGCTTCAGGACATCAATAAAATGATTGAGAGAAATAATATTTACGAAACCGCGAACAGTTAATACTATGAATAGATCAATCCGCAAAGTTGCCGTATTAGGTTCTGGAATCATGGGATCCCGCATTGCATGCCACTTCGCCAACATAGGTGTGGAAGTTTTGTTGCTTGACATTGCCCCCAGGGAACTTACCGAAGACGAAAAGAAAAAAGGGTTAACGCTTGATCACCCCGCTGTAAAAAACAGGATTGTAAACAGTGCGTTTGATGCAACGCTAAAAGCAAATCCGGCTTCTTTGTTCAGCAAGAAATTTGCATCGCGTGTTACGCTTGGAAATTTTACAGACGACATGCCTAAAATCGCAACCTGCGACTGGACAATTGAAGTCGTGGTTGAAAACCTCGATATAAAAAAGAAAGTGTATGCAGAGGTGGAAAAATACAGAACAGCAGGCACGCTTATAACTTCCAACACTTCCGGAATTCCCATCCACTTAATGGCCGAAGGCCGAAGTGAAGATTTTCAAAAACATTTTGCGGGTACTCACTTTTTCAACCCACCGCGTTATCTCAAATTATTAGAGATCATTCCCACTGCAAAAACTGATCCTGCGGTTACAAATTTCTTAATGCACTATGGCGATCTTTTCTTAGGGAAGACAACCGTGCTTTGTAAGGATACTCCCGCATTCATTGGAAACCGTGTTGGAATTTTTGGCTTACTGAAAGTCATTGACTCCATGCAAAAGTTTGATCTGAACGTAGATGAGATCGATAAACTTACCGGGCCCGTAATTGGAAGGCCTAAGTCTGCAACGTTCCGTACTTCTGATGTTGTAGGGCTTGACACCCTCGTGAAAGTATCGAACAACTTATACGCAGGCTTAGTAAATGACGAAGGCCGCGAAATGTTTAAGCTGCCCGAAGTTGTCACCAGGCTGGAACAAAATAAATGGTTGGGCGATAAAACCGGACAAGGGTTTTATAAGAAAACCAAAAACGCAAAAGGCGAAACAGAAATTCTTACGCTCGATTTAAAAACACTTGAATACAAAACAAAGGCTAAAGCTAAGTTTGCAACACTGGAAACAACCAAGACAATCGATAACCTAAAAGATCGGTTTAAAGTGTTGCTTGCAGGCAAAGACAAAGCCGGTGATTTCTATCGCGATGCATTCTATGATTTGTTCAAGTATGTAAGCAATCGCATTCCTGAAATCAGTGATGAACTTTTCCGGATTGATGATGCCGTGAGCGGAGGTTTTGGATGGGAGCTTGGTCCGTTTGAAACGTGGGATGC
>CAZNRJ010000386.1:0-3914 GCA_964574945.1 uncultured Ohtaekwangia sp.
GGATATTCTATCCATTGAACTACGGGGCCAAGGATTTAGAGGCGCAAAGTTAAAATAATAATGAGTTTGACCAATAATTTAACTTTCAGTAAGTAAAAAATTGCCTGCGAAAATCTTTGATGGCACGTAACAAATAATAATTAAATAGTCACTCTTTTCTTTTGAGCCACTGATCGATAAACAGCTTCAACCACCCGGATATCTTTCAATCCTTCTTCACCAGATGCAATCAAGGTGGTATTATTCATAATTGCCAGGGCATCGTCATCCATTTGCGTAGCTTGCTCATTGCTGATAGGTGCATTTAACCTAATGCCATCGCTGGTTTCGCCATCTATTCCATTATATGCCTGAAACGGAGAAAGTTTATACCATCCTTTGCTGCACGTTACCAACAGGTCATTCATACCTTTTCCAAAGCTTGCCTCGCACGATGCAGTTGCGCCGCCCGGAAAATCAAGATCAAACTTCATCGTTTCTTCTACTTCCTTATAAATTTCAGGTCGTGTAGTAGATGCATAAGCTGTAACAGCAATGGGTTCAAGACCCACACTATACCGCGCAGCATTTAATGGATACACGCCCATGTCACCCATTACACCGCCACCCATGCTTTTCTTTTGCTTCCAATGATCCGTGCGCGGATCAAAGTATCCGGCTTTGGCTTCAACTTTCAACACTTTTCCATATACCAAATCTTTTCTAAACTGAATAATTTTTTGCGTATTGGGTTCATGCTGCATCCGATAGCCAATAGCCAATTTCACTCTATTCTTGGCACATGCGGCAATCATGCTTTTGCATTCAGCCTCTGTAACAGCCATTGGCTTTTCGCACCACACATGTTTACCTGCGTTGGCGGCTCGAATACTATACTCCGCATGCATGGAAGGCGGCAACACTACATACACCACATCAATATCCGGGTTGTTGGCAATGGAATCAAAGTTTTGATAGTTATAGATATTTTTATCAGCAAGGTTATGCTTCTTCTGCCAGCTTTCAGCTTTAGAGGGCGTGCCAGTGACTATCCCTGCCAGGTAGCAATGCCTGGTGAGTTGAAGTGCAGGAGCCAGCAGATCGGTACTGTAATAACCTAATCCTACCAAGGCAACACCAAGTCTTTCTTTCTTCTTCTGCAAAAGAATATTGGAAAAAGATGCTTGACTAACTAAAATACCGGCAGCAGTAGTGGCTGTTTTGTGCAAAAATTTTCGTCTATTGATCATGATCAGCGATTATTAATTTCGGAAGTCAGATAAAGATACAGCTATCATAGCAACTCAGCAACGACTTATTTTAATAACGTGATCATTACTCCAATGTTATTTACGTTAAGCGAAGGGGGAGTTTGGGAGGTGTTCTTTTTGATTTCAATTCTCTTATAAGTTTATAGTAGGCAGTGGGTAGAAAGCAATAGGCAGTCTGCCTGCTGGTAACTGCTTACTGCCTACTTTTCATTCACTTCTCAAACTGTTCACCGGGTTCATAGATGCAGCTTTAATTGCCTGATAGCTAACAGTAATAAGCGTAATAAACAAAGCACCCACGCTTGTAACTATAAAAATCCACCAGGAAATAGGTGTTCTGTATTCGTATTTGGCAAGCCATCCTATTAAGAAATAATAAGCTATCGGAACAGCAATAAGGCTGGAGATAATGACCAGGATCAAAAAATCTTTCGACAACATTTTCCAAAGACTAAAGATAGAGGCGCCAACAACTTTGCGAATTCCGATCTCCTTTGTTCGTTGTTCCGCTACAAAAGATGAAAGGCCAAGCAGTCCTAAGCAACTGATTAAAATTGCCAATACAGCAAACACGGTTGCCAATTTTCCAATTCGTTCTTCGGCCATAAATTTCAGGGCATACTCCTGATCAACAAATTTGTAGTCGAATGGAGATGCAGGATCAATACTCCTGAAAACTGTTTCGATTTTTTGCAATGCCTCGCTCGTGCTTACTTGTGGATCAAGCCTAATATTGATAAAATGATGCGCATGTGGACTTAAGAAAAACACCGCAGGTCTTTGGGGTGTATAAGGTGATGTTAATACCATATCTTTAACAACACCAAGAATAGTAAACCTTGTGAAGTTGCTTCGCCAGGAATTCCATTCAATAATCTTTCCAACGGGATCATCAAACCCTAATACTTTTGCCGCGGCTTCATTGATAACAAATGCCGCTGAATCACTTGCCATTTCAGCCGAAAAATCGCGCCCGCTTAATAATTGCCAACCCATCGTTTTACCATACTGGGGAGTAACCGTTAGCGTTGCAAAAACGGGCATCAATGCTGGATCTTTACCGTTCCAATCAAAACCTCCATTGGCTGTCCAAACATCGGTTGGTGGGCTTGAGGATACTGCCATATCGAGTACTACACCTGTGTTCTTCAATTCAGTAGAGATCAAATCGTACTTACCATTTAGTTCAGGCGAAATGATTGGAACCATGAGTAACCCTTCGCGGGTATAACCTACCGGGCGATCTTTAGCAAATTGAATTTGTTGATAAACGACAATCGTTCCAATAATTAATGTAATGGAAACAGTGAATTGAACAACCACAAGCACTTTGCGCGGAATAGAACCAACTCCATTCATTCGCAAACCCTTTAGCACCTTGATTGTATTAAAAGAAGACAGGTATAAAGCCGGATAACTGCCTGCCAAAATTCCAGTGAATAAAATAAAACCAAAACCTGCTATCCAAAAATATAGATTGAACCATGGCATTTCAATTTGCTTACCTGCAAGATCATTGAACCAACTCAATGATGCTGAAACAAAAACCAATGAAATAATAAAAGCAAGCACCACTACTAAAAAAGATTCACTAAAAAATTGATTGATCAATTGTGCGCGCTTTGAACCGATTGCTTTTCGAATGCCAACTTCTTTCGCCCGGTTTTCAGATCGAGCCGTAGATAAATTCATAAAATTGATACAAGCAAGCAGCAACACAAAAACACCTACACTACCAAATAGCCAAACGATTTGTGCACGTCCGCCTGTAGCCACGCCATTTTTCCAATCAGACCACAAATGCCAGTTCTTCATTGGGTGCAGGAAAATCTGTGGGTTAACGCTGTGATACTGATTATCCGCTTCCACATTATAAAGTATAGCATCTTTTATCCGGGCAGTAGCCTCTTCAAATGTTACTTGACTATTGAGGGAGACGTAGATATTCATAAAGTTGTTTGTGAAACCTGGAGTCTTCATCCATATCTCAGAAGAAGTGAGTAGGTCCCAGGGAGCAAAGAATTTTACGTCATTAAAGTTGGTATTGTCTGGAAGGTCTTCATATACACCAGTCACTTTTGCATCCATTGTATTATTGATCAGCAGCAGCTTATTCACCGGATCTTGTTCACCAAACAAAATTTTTGCAACAGATTGAGAAAGTAAAATTGAGTGCGGATCATCTAATCCTGATAAGGAACCTTGTAACATTTTCAAGCTAAACAGCCCGGGCCCGTTCGATTCAATAAACTCACCGCGCAAAGACAACTTAGTTTCACCAACGGTAAGAAAATAATCTACCACGGGATAGGCCATTGCTACTTGTTCAAAAGTATTTCCATAAGTTGTTTTTAGTTCCTCACCCAGGCTATAGGGTAAATATGCACTGGAGGTAATTTCTCCGTTCAAGGTTATGTTTCTGATAACCTTCCCAATCCTATTATAATTCTTGTAAAACGTATTAAAACTTAATTCATCATGCAGCCATAATCCGATCAGCATCGCTACTGTCATGCCGATCGCCAATCCACCAATATTTATGAACGAGTAGCCCTTGTTCTTTACAAGGTTCCTCCACCCAATTTTAAAATAACTCTTATACATACCGTAGGTGTTTAAATTTTTATATCCTTCTGTTGGTTTAATAATGCCCGGCCTGAAAAG
>CAZNRJ010000387.1:0-3908 GCA_964574945.1 uncultured Ohtaekwangia sp.
GTTACATCCCCACTCACCCGGGTATCGATTACTTTTAAACAACGTACTTTTCCCATCCGCAAAAAAGAAGAAGCAAAAAACATGAAACTATTCGGTTGGATCATCTTTGCCTTCTTTGCAATTGGCGTTGGTTTATATCCTATCATCTACTTATTGATTGACGCCCGCTTTGGATTGTTGGCCTCTAAGTCAAACGAGCTATTGGAAAGCAGTTTGTGGTACCCTGCATTTTATACGCACATTTTTCTGGGAGGCGTTGCACTACTGACAGGCTGGTCACAATTCAGTACCCGTTTCCGGAATAAGAATCTATCGTTCCACAGGTTACTCGGAAAAATTTATGTGATAGTGTGTTCATTGAGCGGGCTTGCTGCGCTTTACTTATCTTTTTTTGCGACCGGAGGTTGGATAGCAAGCTGGGGTTTTGGCGGCTTAGCCGTGTCGTGGTTGTTCACTACATCAAAAGCATTTCTCTCTATCCGAAACGGAGATATTAATAATCACCAGGCTTGGATGATTCGCAGTTATGCACTCACGTTTGCTGCAGTTACGTTGCGCATTTGGTTACCGCTTGCACAAATAGCGCACATTGATTTTATAGCTGCCTATAGGGTGATTGCCTGGTTGTGCTGGGTGCCCAATCTTTTGGTAGCACAATGGATTATTAACCGGTTGCCGTTTTCAACTTCGCTAAAGGCAGTTTGATCAATCCACTAACTAAGCATCCACTCAAACACCTGGTAGTGCTCTCCATTCATTCTCCTCGGTCTGTGTCCCCACAGAACGAAATGAACTTTATGGAGTCAATTCCTATTAAGCATACTCTTCATAGAAAAAATTAATCCTAAGCATTCGACAAATAGGAATTGCACGAATTCTATCTTCATTCATTCTTATTCTGAGTCACTTACCCATCGGGGCTGTGACGCACAGAACGAAATGAATTGGATGGTCTGTGAGGACACCATAGTCGTTAACTTAAGAATATACCCTTGTCAGAATCGTATCTTGTGGATAGCACGAACATTTTATATTTCATCCCTAAAGGGATTTTTAACATTTGTAGTAAACCTGTTACCAATATTGCGTCCCTGACGGGACTTATCCAAGGATTTTTATTAAAGTCCCGTCAGGGACGACATGTCGGTAAACAAAGAAGAAAAATGAACTAAAGTCCCGTAGGGATGACATGTAAAATTTTAACAATTTACCTTAAGTTAACGACTATGGTGAGGACACAGACCATGGGTAGGCTTCACTGAAAAAAGCTTGATCATTATCATCTAACTGAGCATCCACTCAAACACCTGGTAGTGTTCGCCATTCATTCCTAATTTTTCATATACCCGTTGGGCGCGATGATTTGTTTTGTCAACATATAACCGGATGCCCCGATAACCAGACCCGGGTGTAACCAAGCTTTGAATATGTTGATACATTTTTTTGAATACACCTTGCCCGCGATGTGTGGGAATGATGTAAACCGATTGAATCCAGATTACGGTGCCACACCGCCATTCACTCCATTCGTGGGTGGTCATTAAACTTCCTACTACTGTATCACCATCCACCGCTACATAATATGCACCCTTTGTAGCGTCAGTAAATACAGTGTGAACACCGTTTGTTACGGTATGAAAGTCTAACAGGATACCCTCAGTTTCCTGCGCCATCTTTTGCTGGAACTCAATGATGAAAATAGCATCATCCGGCACGGCAGATCGGATTGTAATCATAACGCCTGCTTAATGTCATTGATTAAATCCTCCGTTTCTTCAATGCCTACCGATAGCCGAACTAATTTATCGGAGATGCCCACCGCTTTGCGTTCAGCGGCCGTAAGTTTAGCGTGCGAAGTAAGCACCGGTGAAGCAATTGTTGACTCCACGCCACCAAGACTGATAGCCCGTTTAATGTATTTTAATTTTTTTATGAATTTATGCGGATCACTTTTTACTTCAAACGAAAGCATGCCCCCGAACCCGCCCGGCATTTGTTTTTTTGCAATAGCATGGCCGGGATGATTTTTCAATCCCGGATAATACACGTTGCCGACCCGCGGTTCATTCCCTAAAAACTTAGCAATTGCCAACGCGTTTGCATTCTGTTGTCGCACACGAAGCACGATTGTTTTTAAACTGCGCTCCACTAAGTAGCAAGTCTGAGCATCTAAGCTGGCGCCAAAATGGAATGCGCTTTGTTTGATTTGTTCCGTTAACTTCTTTGAAGAAACCATAGCCCCGCAACAAATATCACTGTGGCCACCAATGTATTTTGTTCCACTGTGAGTAACAATGTCAATTCCTAAATCAATCGGGTTTTGATTAACCGGACTGGCAAACGTATTATCAATGATGGTAATGATGCCATGCTTGCGCGCCAACTTAGCTACACCAACCAGGTCTGTAATTTTTAACAATGGGTTAGATGGAGTTTCCACGTAAATCACTTTTGTGTTTTTGCGGATTGCTTTTTCAAATGACTTTAGATCGGATACATCGGCCATTGAATATTCCATGCCGTATCGCTCCAGTTCGTGCAGTGCTGCATGATGGGTGCCTCCATACAAATCGTTTTGAAATAAAATATGATCGCCTGCTTTCATCATGGCAAAAATAGATGTCATGATAGCGGCCATACCCGAACCGAAGATCAACCCATCTTCTCCGTTCTCAAGGGCCACCATCTTTTCGACAACTGCTTTTTGATTGGGTGTATTGTAGTAGCGGGGATAGCGAACTTCTGTTTCATAATCGTAGGCAGACGATGGGTAGATAGGGGTAACCACTCCACCATAAAGCGGGTCGCCATGTGAGCCTACATGAACACTTTGGGTAAGTTTTGAAGCTTTGGGTTTCATTCGTCTTATTAATCAGGAACAAATATAGAATTGAAGACGCTATTTCACTCTTTTGTTGAAAACTTAATACCTGACTGATTTCAACTTTATGTCGGACTTGGCAAATGCGCGGTCAAATTCTTTTTTTATTTCGATGGCCTCACTCTTTTTTCCCTGTGCAGTAAGGCTTTGATAGAGCCCAAAGAGCGACCATCCGTTATTACGGTATTGATTTAAGTCTTCGCGAAAGCGTTGTTCGGCCAGCGTTGGTTTTTTTGCTTCCAGTAAGATTCCTCCCAGCACTTGCCTGGCTGGATGATACCAATCGGGCGGCTCCTGGTACAATAGGTTATCTTCAATTTCAACAGCGCTTGTTACCAGCATAATTGCTTTATCAAAGTTCTTTTGCTTTACCTCTATCTCTGCCTCCAGAACGTTTTGCCCGATACTTAAAACATTTTTAAAACTGTTGAATCCACCAATCGTGTTTTCCATAAATGGATCTGCCACCAACATCTTGAGTTGAGTTAATTCATGCTTTGATTCATTCAATTTGTTCGTGCGTGTGTACGCCATCCCCCTTGCGTAATGCCAAACCGCCTTTATATATTTTAAAGAATCGGCTGGTTCACTGAGCTGCAGGATTTCATTCCATTTCCCAAAGCGAACCATGTTATACCAGGGCATTGTATACCAATGCTGCAGCGTAACAAAGTCAGGTGTTGTCAGCAACTCAACGGGAATATTTTTCTTTAGCGCTTCCGCTGTCTTCATTGACTTATCACTCATGCCTGCCATTTGAGCACAGGCTAACAGAAAATGATAGTTATGGGGGTAATAAAAAAGCGGGTAAACACCTTGCGCATTGCATTGTGCAATGTATTCTTCATCGGTCTTTACTGCGCGCTCATTGGATTCCACCCCATCAATATACCGGCCCACCCGGATATAAATATGGGAAGGCATGTGCACTAAGTGCCCCGATCCCGGAACAAGATCCACCAACCGATCGGCACTTGCTACTGCTTTATCGGGTTCGGGCGATGCTTCCAGGATATGGATATTCAAA